>NZ_JBWKRA010000027.1:0-83295 GCF_059419065.1 Pseudomonas sp. GW821-FHT07B01
GCGGTGTGCCAGCTGCATATTAGTTTGCTGACACACCGCATTCGCGAGCAAGCCCGCTCCCACATTACCGGTTCACAAGTTTAGAAATATGTAACCTCATACGCAAAAAAAATGCCCCGTATCGTTTGATACGGGGCATTTCAGTAGAGCTCAACCGCGCGTTACGCGATGGCTTCGCTGCGCTTACCCAGCATACGGTCAATCACCACGGCCCCGACCAGCGTCATCACCGACGGCACCAGCCACGCCAAGCCTTGTTCGCTCAACGGCAGGTTTACCAGTTGCGTAGGCATCCAACCCGCCAGGCCTGCACCCTTGAGTGCGTCGATGCAGCCAAAGATGAACGACACCAGCATCACCGGGCCGACAATACGGCCCTGCTCCTGCCAGAACCCTTTGCAGAAGCTCAAGGCTACCAACACGATGCACGGCGGGTAGATCGCGGTCAGTACCGGGATCGAGAAGGCAATGAGTTTGGTCAAGCCCAGGTTGGACACAAACAGCGAGAACAATGCCAGGATCACCACAAGGGTCTTGTAGGACAGCGGCAGGATCTTGCTGAAGTACTCGGCGCAGGCACAGGTCAGGCCCACGGCGGTCACCAGGCATGCCAGGGAAATCAACACGGCGAGGAAACCACTACCCAGGGAGCCGAACGTGTATTGCACGTAGGCGTGCAGTACCGCCGCGCCATTGCTGGCACCCGCGGCCACGGCATGGCTGCCGGAGCCCAGGCGGAACAGGCTGACATACACCAGCGCCAGGCCCACGCCGGCAATCAGCCCTGCAATGATCGCGTAGCGGGTGATCAGCTTGGGTGACTCGACGCCACGGGAGCGGATCGCGTTGACGATCACGATGCCGAACACCAGGGCGCCCAGGGTGTCCATGGTCAGGTAACCATTGATAAAGCCTTGGGAGAACGGTGCTGCAACGTATTCCGGCGTGGCGACACCCACTTCACCCGCAGGCAAGGCAAACGCAGCGATACCGAGGATAGCCAGGGCGATGATTTTCAGCGGCGCCAGGAAACGGCCCACGGTGTCCAGCAGTCGACCTGGGTACAGGGAGACAAAGAACACCACCAGGAAATACACCGAGCTGTAGAGGAACAGCGCCAACGGGCTTTCACCGGTCAAGGGCGCCAGGCCCACTTCAAACGATACTGTTGCGGTGCGCGGGGTCGCGAACAGCGGGCCCACTGCCAGGTAGGCCGCTGCCGCCAGCAGGCCACCGGCGATCTTGCCTATCGGGCTGCTCAGCGCGTCCATGCCACCACCGACCTTGGCCAGGGCGATCACGGTGACCACCGGCAAACCGACCGCGGTGATCAGAAAGCCAAGCGCCGCCATCCACACATGCGGCCCGGACTGCAAACCCACGATAGGCGGGAAGATGATGTTGCCGGCGCCCACGAACAGGGCAAAGGTCATAAAGCCCAGCGCCAGGATATCCTGGCTTTTCAACACTTTCATTTGAGGAAATACCACACTACTGAATCGGAATTTAGAGAGGGCTTCCCTATGGATGAGGGAAATGCTGCCGGCCCTTGTGGGGACCGACCGGTCTAGCGCGCAGCTTCCTTTTGGGACGCGGACGCATAAAGAGGCGGCTAGAGTACAGAATCAGGCTGACAAACGCACTGTTGCGGGGCGAACTGTCCGATAAGCGACATTTGAATGTCGCGTTTTCATACTTAATTGGGCAATACAGAACCCTGTGGGCGCTGGCTTGCCTGCGATGGCATCGACTGGGCATAGCTGATGCGCCGAGGTGTCCGCATCGCAGGCAAGCCAGCTCCCACATTGAACCGAGTACATCCCCAAATCTGGGTATACCCAGAAAGCACAAAGGCCACCCGAAGGTGGCCTTTGTGTGGTGAAGCGTCAGCTAAGCGCGAGGCTTACTTGACAGCCCAACCGGTCAGCTCGGCCAGGGCCTTGCCGATGTCTGCCAGCGAACGCACGGTTTTAACGCCTGCGTCTTGCAGTGCAGCGAATTTCTCGTCTGCAGTACCTTTGCCGCCAGAAATGATTGCGCCAGCATGGCCCATGCGCTTGCCCGCAGGGGCAGTCACACCAGCGATGTAGGAAACAACCGGCTTGGTCACGTGTGCCTTGATGTAGGCAGCCGCTTCTTCTTCAGCCGAACCGCCGATCTCACCGATCATCACGATCGCTTCGGTCTTCGGGTCTTCCTGGAACAGCTTCAGGATGTCGATGAAGTTGGAGCCTGGGATCGGGTCACCGCCGATGCCGACGCAAGTCGACTGACCGAAACCGGCGTCAGTGGTCTGCTTGACAGCTTCATAGGTCAGGGTGCCGGAACGGGAAACGATACCGACTTTACCTGGCAAGTGAATGTGACCTGGCATGATGCCGATCTTGCATTCGCCTGGGGTGATCACGCCTGGGCAGTTAGGGCCGATCAGGACTACGCCCAGTTCGTCGCACTTAACTTTAGCGTCCAGCATGTCCAGGGTAGGAATGCCTTCGGTGATGCAGACGATCAGCTTGATGCCGCCGAATGCCGCTTCCAGGATCGAGTCCTTGCAGAAAGGAGCTGGAACGTAGATCACGCTGGCGGTGGCGCCAGTGGCTTCTACTGCTTCTTTCACGGTGTTGAACACGGGCAGGCCCAGGTGCTCGGTGCCGCCTTTGCCTGGAGTTACGCCGCCAACCATCTGGGTGCCGTATTCGATGGCTTGCTGGGTGTGGAAACTACCTTGCGAACCGGTAATACCCTGGCAGATAACTTTGGTGTCTTTATTGATCAGGACGCTCATTACTTGCCCTCCGCAGCTTTGACAACTTGTTGAGCAGCGTCGGTCAGGCTGGTAGCCGCGATGATGTTCAAACCGCTTTCTGCCAGTACTTTAGCGCCCAGTTCAGCGTTGTTACCTTCAAGGCGAACAACAACCGGGATTTTAACGCCGACTTCTTTCACTGCACCGATGATGCCTTCGGCAATCATGTCGCAACGAACGATGCCGCCGAAGATGTTGACCAGTACTGCAGCGACGTTGGAGTCGGACAGGATGATCTTGAACGCTTCGGTAACGCGTTCCTTGGTAGCGCCACCACCTACGTCGAGGAAGTTGGCTGGCTTGCCGCCATGCAGGTTGACGATGTCCATGGTCCCCATGGCCAGGCCGGCACCGTTGACCATGCAGCCGATGTTGCCTTCCAGGGCTACGTAGTTCAGTTCGAACTTGGCAGCGTGCGCTTCGCGCGGATCGTCTTGCGACGGATCGTGGAAAGTCTTCAGCTTAGGCTGACGGTACATGGCGTTGGCGTCGATGTTGATCTTGGCATCGAGGCAGTGCAGATCGCCGTCAGCCTTGATCACCAGCGGGTTCACTTCCAGCAGGGCCAGATCGTGATCCTGGAACAGTTTGGCCAGACCTACGAAGATCTTGGCGAACTGGGCAACTTGCTTGCCTTCCAGGCCCAGCTGGAAAGCCAGTTCACGACCCTGGAATGGCTGAGCGCCAACCAGTGGATCGATAGTGGCCTTCAGAATTTTTTCTGGGGTTTCGTGAGCGATTTTCTCGATGTCCACGCCACCTTCGGTGGAAGCCATGAACACGATGCGACGGCTCGAACGGTCAACGACAGCGCCCAGGTACAGCTCTTTAGCGATATCAGTGCACGATTCAACCAGGATCTTGGTGACTGGTTGGCCATTGGCATCAGTCTGGTAAGTCACCAGACGCTTGCCCAGCCACTGCTGTGCGAAGGCCTTGGCGTCTTCTTTGCTGCGAACCAGCTTGACGCCGCCCGCTTTACCGCGACCACCGGCGTGGACCTGGGCTTTGACAACCCACTCGCTGCCACCGATTTTGTCGCAAGCTTCTGCTGCTGCTTCCGGGGTGTCTACTGCGTAGCCCTTGGAAACTGGCAGGCCGTATTCAGCGAACAGCTGCTTACCCTGATACTCGTGAAGATTCATGCTTTTTACCGTCTTCGTTAGGTACTGCGCATTCGGCGCTGCGCTCATTATGAGTGCCGCGCCACCTGTGACTGCTGCTTGCGCAACTTGCGGGGCTTATGGCCCGTAAAGCTGCGCAAGGCTGCGTCCAGCGGATATTCCGCGGTGAGTCTTGCGCGCAAGGCTCACGACGGGCAACTCCGCCGTGGTTTCTTATTATCTCGCTTAGCGCTTCTTCTTGTTGGCAATGTGGATGGCGCCGCCATTCACTGCCAACGCAGCTTCGTGCAGCGCTTCGGACAGGGTCGGATGGGAGAAGACCATCATGCCCAAGTCCTCGGCACTGGTGCCGAATTCCATGCCGATCGCGCCTTGCTGAACCAGTTCTGCAGCGCTTGGGCCAATCACGTGGACGCCCAATACGCGGTCAGTCTTGGCATCAGCGATGACTTTGACAAAACCACCGGTGTCGTTGGCTGCCATGGCACGGCCAGAAGCGGCAAACGGGAAGGTGCCGACGTTAACTTCAACGCCTTCAGCTTTCAACTGCTGTTCGTTCTTGCCGACCCATGCAATTTCCGGGTGGGTGTAGATAACCGATGGGATCAGGTCGTAGTTCATCTGGGTCTTGTGACCCTTGATGCGCTCGACAACCATGATGCCCTCTTCGGAAGCCTTGTGGGCCAGCATCATGCCACGAACCACGTCGCCAATGGCATAGACGCCAGGCACGGTGGTGGCGCAATGATCGTCAACGTGGATGAAACCACGCTCGTCGATGTTCACGCCGCTGTCGGAAGCCAGCAAGTCGTTGGTCACTGGGCGGCGGCCCACGGCGACGATCAGCTTGTCGAAAGTGATGGTCTGCTCGCCGTCTTTATCGGTGTAGGTCACTACGACTTCTTCGCCGTTGACCTTGGAACCGGTAACACGGGCGCCGAGCTTGATGTCCAGACCTTGTTTGGTCAGGGTTTTCAGCGCTTCCTTGGACACCGCGGTGTCGGCAGCCAGCAGGAATGTATCCAGGGCTTCCAGCACGGTGACTTGAGCACCCAGGCGGGACCATACCGAACCCAGTTCCAAACCGATCACGCCGGCGCCGATGACGCCCAAACGCTTAGGCACAGCCTGGAATTCCAGGGCGCCGGTCGAATCAACGATCACGTTGTTATCAACAGGAGCAGGCGGAATGTCGATTGGACGCGAACCTGGCGCCAGGATCACGTTTTCGGCTTCGATGACTTCAACCGAACCGTCTGGCTTGGTGACTTCAACTTTCTTGCCGGCCAGCAGCTTGCCGTGGCCTTGAATGGAAGTCACGCCGTTGGCCTTGAACAAGGTGGCAACGCCGGAAGTCAGGCCTTTGACGATGTTGGCTTTACGGCCGACCATTGCGGGTACGTCCATGGTCACGCCAGCATGGTTGATGCCGTGGATCGCAAAGCCGTCTTGGGCTTCGTGGAATTTCCAGGAGCTGTCCAGCAGCGCCTTGGACGGAATGCAACCCACGTTCAGGCAAGTACCGCCCAGCGCCAGTTTGCCTTCCTTGTCGGTGTATTTTTCGATGCAAGCAGTGGACAGGCCCAGTTGCGCAGCCTTGATGGCGGCAACATAGCCGCCAGGGCCTGCACCAATCACTACAACGTCAAATTTCTGTGTCATGAAAATAGATCCTCTATTTGCGACAAGCTTCTAGTCACACATTGCAAGCCAAGCTGCTTTTTCCTACAGCTTGTAGCTCGCAACGTGCAACTGCTTCTATCAGATGTCCAGGAGCAGGCGAGCCGGGTCTTCCAGCAGGTTCTTGATGGTCACCAGGAACGTCACGGCTTCTTTACCGTCGATCAGGCGGTGATCGTAAGACAGTGCCAGGTACATCATTGGGCGGATCACGACTTGGCCGTTGATGGCCATCGGACGCTGGATGATGTTGTGCATGCCCAGGATCGCGGCCTGCGGTGGGTTGACGATCGGCGTCGACATCATCGAACCGAAGGTACCACCGTTGGTGATGGTGAAGGTACCGCCGGTCATCTCGTCGATGGTCAGCTTGCCGTCACGGGCTTTCTTGCCGAAGCCAGCGATGCCGCCTTCGATTTCGGCCAGGCTCATCAGCTCGGCGTTACGCAGGACTGGAACCACCAGGCCGCGGTCGCTGGAGACGGCAACGCCGATATCCGAGTAGCCGTGGTAAACGATGTCGCCGCCGTCGATCGAAGCGTTGACTGCCGGGAAGCGCTTCAGCGCTTCGGTGGCCGCTTTCACGAAGAACGACATGAAGCCCAGGCGCACGCCGTTGTGGGACTTCTCGAACAGGTCCTTGTACTTCGAACGCAGGGCCATGACTTCGGTCATGTCGACTTCGTTGAAGGTGGTCAGCATCGCCATGTTCGACTGAGCTTCAACCAGGCGCTTGGCCACGGTGGCACGTACACGAGTCATCGGTACGCGCTTCTCGGTGCGGTCGCCAGCGGCAAACACAGGCGCAGCGGCAGCAGGCGCTGCAGCCTTGGCAGGTGCGGCAGCCGGAGCGTTCTTCTTGGCTTCAACTGCGGCAACCACGTCTTCCTTGGTCACACGGCCATCTTTGCCGGTGCCCTTGATGGAAGCCAGGTTGATGCCGTTTTCCTCAGCCAGTTGACGCGCAGCCGGTGCAGCGATTGGATCTTCGCCACCCGCAGCCGGTGCGGCAGGCGCAGAAGCAGCCGGTGCAGCAGCGGCAGGAGCAGGAGCAGCGGCAGCAGCGCTGCCCTCTTCGATCGAGCCCAGTACCTGGTTCGACAGAACGGTAGCGCCCTCTTCAGCAACGATTGCGCCCAGCACGCCGTCAGCTTCGGCCAACACTTCCAGAACGACTTTGTCGGTCTCGATGTCGACGATCAGGTCGTCACGCTTGACGGCCTCGCCTGGTTTCTTGTGCCAGGTGGCAACGGTGCCATCGGCAACCGATTCCGGGAATGACGGGGCTTTGATTTCGATAGCCATTATCTGTAGGTCCTTAAAATTCGGTTTCAGTCAGCGCGAAGGCGTTAAACAGTGAAAGCATCTTGCAGCAGTTTTTCCTGCTGCTCGGCGTGCATCGACGCGTAACCACAGGCAGGTGCAGCAGAAGCATCACGACCGGCATACTCAAGGACCAAAGCCTTGTTGTGGTTGCCGATGCTGCGACGCAGATGATGCTGGCTGCTGTACCAGGCGCCCTGGTTCATCGGTTCTTCCTGACACCACACTACGTTCGTGAGGTTGGTGTAAGGCGCGATGATCTCCATGAGGTCATCTTCCGGGAACGGATAAAGCTGCTCGATACGCACGATGGCGATGTCTTCGCGGCCTTCGGCACGGCGTTTTTCCAACAGATCGTAGTAGACCTTGCCGCTGCACAGGATCAGGCGAGTGACCTTGGCGGCGTCCAGCGTATCGATCTCTGGAATCACGGTCTGGAACGAACCTTGGGCCAGATCTTCCAGGGTCGAAACGGCCAGCTTGTGACGCAACAGCGACTTCGGCGTCAGCACCACCAGCGGCTTGCGCAGCGGACGGATCACCTGGCGACGCAGCAAGTGGTAGATCTGCGCCGGGGTCGTCGGCACGCACACCTGAATGTTGTGCTCGGCGCACAATTGCAGGTAACGCTCCAGACGGGCCGAGGAGTGCTCAGGGCCCTGACCTTCATAACCGTGTGGCAGCAGCATGGTCAGACCGCACAGACGGCCCCACTTGTGCTCGCCGCTGGTGATGAACTGGTCGATAACCACCTGGGCACCGTTGGCGAAGTCGCCGAACTGGGCTTCCCAGATCACCAGCGCGTTCGGCGTGGTGGTCGAGTAACCGTATTCGAACGCCAGTACGGCTTCTTCGGACAGGAACGAATCGTACAGGTCGAAACGTGGCTGGCCTTCGTACAGGTTCTGCAACGGGATGTAGGTGCCCGCGTCTTTCTGGTTGTGCAATACAGCATGACGGTGCGAGAACGTACCGCGGCCGATGTCCTGGCCGGTCATGCGGATCGGGTGACCTTCGAACGCCAGGGTCGCGTACGCCATGGTTTCGGCGTAACCCCAGTTGATCGGCAGGCCACCGGCTTGCATCTTCTGACGGTCTTCGTAGATCTTCGCAACCTGGCGCTGTACGACGAAGCCTTCGGGAATTTCCAGCAGCTTGGCGGACAGTTCCTGCAACGTCTTCAAATCGAACGAGGTATCGTGACGTGCAGTCCAGGTGTGACCCAGGTATGGGCGCCAGTCAACGAACAGCTCTTTGTTCGGCTCCTTGACCAGGCTTTTCACTACATGCAGGCCGTTGTCCAGCGCGTTGCGGTATTCGTCGACTTTCGCCTGAACACGCGCATCGTCAACCACGCCGGCCTTGGTCAGGCTTTCGGCGTACAGCTCACGGGTGGTGCGCTGCTTGGTGATCTGCTGGTACATCAACGGCTGGGTGCCGCTTGGCTCGTCCGCTTCGTTGTGACCGCGACGGCGGTAGCAAACCAGGTCGATGACCACGTCACGCTTGAACTGCATGCGGTAGTCGACAGCCAGTTGGGTCACGAACAGCACGGCTTCCGGATCATCGCCATTCACATGGAGGATCGGCGCCTGGATCATCTTGGCAACGTCGGTGGCGTACTCGGTGGAACGCGCGTCCAACGGGTTGCTGATGGTGAAGCCCACCTGGTTGTTGATGACGATGTGAACGGTACCACCGGTCTTGAAGCCGCGAGTCTGCGACATCTGGAACGTTTCCAGGACCACGCCTTGACCGGCGAATGCCGCGTCACCATGGATGGAAATTGGCAGAACCTTCTCACCGGTGGAATCGTTACGACGATCCTGGCGAGCACGTACCGAACCCTCGACCACTGGCGAAACGATTTCCAGGTGGGAGGGGTTGAATGCCATGGCCAGGTGAACTTCACCGCCGGTGGTCATCACGTTGGACGAGAAGCCCTGGTGGTATTTAACGTCACCGGAACCCAGCTCGACCTTCTTCTTGCCTTCGAACTCGTCGAACAGCTCACGCGGGTTCTTGCCGAAGGTGTTGACCAACACGTTCAGGCGACCACGGTGAGCCATGCCGATCACGATTTCCTTGGTGCCATAGGAACCGGAACGCTGGATCAGCTCGTCGAGCATCGGAATCAGGCTTTCGCCGCCTTCCAGGCCGAAACGCTTGGTGCCTGGGTATTTGGTGCCCAGGTATTTCTCGAGGCCTTCGGCCGCGGTCACGCGCTCCAGCAGGTGGCCGCGCACATCGGCGGACAATACCGGACGGCCACGCACGCCTTCCAGGCGGTGCTGGAACCACTGGCGCTGCTCGGAATCGGTGATGTGCGTAAATTCAGCGCCGATGGTGCGGCAATATGTCTGCTGCAACGCTTCGTGAATTTCGCGTAGGCTCGCTTCCTCTTTGCCGATGAACAGGTCGCCGGCACGGAAGGTCGTATCAAGATCGGCATTGGTCAAGCCGTAATGATTGATCGACAGGTCTGCAGGTGCAGGACGCTGCCACAGCCCCAGCGGGTCAAGCTGGGCTGCCTGGTGGCCACGCATACGGTAGGCCTGGATCAGTCGCAGTACTTCAACTTGCTTCTTCTCATGCTCACTGCTCACGCTGCCGGCGGAAACCGGTTGGGCGCGGCGCTGGTTCTTTGCCAGCAGCACGAACTGATCGCGAATTGTTGCGTGCGATACATCGGTGGCAGCGTTGCCGTCTGAAGACAACGTCTGAAATTTGGTGCGCCATTCTTCTGGCACAGCGTTAGGGTCGTGCAGGTAGAGCTCATAAAGCTCTTCCACATAGGCAGCGTTACCACCTGAAAGATAGCCGCTGTTCCACATGCGCTGCATCACGCTTTCTTGCATGCTTGGTCACCCTCGATTTGGGGACACCACCGGCGAAAACACCGAGTTTGCTTGCAAAAGGCCAAGTGCAGCGACCAAAACAAGCCACTTAGGATCACGCTGATAGTTCGGGTACCAACCCGAATGCCCCTGCTTGTCTCATTTCTTCAAAATAAGAGCCGCGGCTTTGTAAGTCGCTGCTCAAGTTAAAACTACGGCGCCGGTTGAAGCCTGCGCCGCAGCATTTACGGGCACAACGGTCCTGCTTTTACTACAACGTCAGTTACACGCCGCTCTGCAGCAGCATGTTACGGATGTGACCAATGGCCTTAGTCGGGTTCAGGCCTTTAGGACATACGTTGACGCAGTTCATGATCCCGCGGCAGCGGAATACGCTGAACGGGTCATCCAGCGAAGCCAGACGCTCGGACGTCTTGGTATCACGGCTGTCTGCCAGGAAGCGGTAGGCTTGCAGCAGCGCAGCTGGACCCAGGAACTTGTCCGGGTTCCACCAGAAGGACGGGCAGGATGTCGAGCAGCAAGCGCACAGGATGCACTCGTACAGGCCATCGAGTTTTTCACGTTCTTCCGGGGACTGCAGACGCTCGATGGCCGGAGCCGGCGTGTCGTTCTGCAGGAATGGCTTAACTTTCTCGTATTGCTTGTAGAAGATGCTCATATCGACGACCAGGTCACGGATAACCGGCAAACCTGGCAGTGGACGAACAATCAGCTTGTTGCCTTTGACCACGGCGGACAGCGGCGTGATGCACGCCAGGCCGTTTTTGCCGTTGATGTTCATGCCGTCGGAACCGCACACACCTTCACGGCAAGAGCGACGATAGGAGAAACCCTCGTCCTGCTCTTTGATCAGTGCCAGTACATCCAGCACCATCAGGTCTTTACCACCGGTATCGACCTGGAACTCCTGCATGAACGGCGCGGCGTCCTGATCAGGGTTGTAGCGATAAACACTGACTTTCAACATGGCAGCCACCCTTAGTAAGTCCGAATCTTCGGTTCAAACGTCGGCACCGTCTTCGGCGAGAAGTTCACGGCACGCTTGGTTACGCGCTTGTCACCCGGGAAGTACAGGGTGTGGCACAACCAGTTTTCGTCGTCGCGATCTTCAAAGTCTTCACGAGCGTGAGCACCACGGGATTCTTTACGAACCTCGGCGGCGATCGCCGTTGCTTCAGCCACTTCCAGCAGGTTTTGCAGCTCAAGGGCTTCGATACGAGCAGTGTTGAACGCCTGGCTCTTATCGTTGATCTTGACGTTGGCGATGCGCTTGCGCAGGTCAGCCAGCTGGGCGATGCCCTTCTGCATGTATTCGCCGGTACGGAACACACCGAAGTAGTTCTGCATGCAGCTTTGCAGCTCGCGACGCAGGGTTGCCACGTCTTCGCCATCCGTGCGCTCGTTCAGAGCGTTCAGACGCGCCAGGGCCGCTTCGATGTTGGCGTCGGTGGCGTCATCGTATTCGATGCCGTCAGTCAGCGCCTTCTCAAGGTGCAGGCCGGCCGCACGGCCGAATACCACCAGGTCGAGCAGCGAGTTGCCGCCCAGGCGGTTGGCACCGTGAACCGATACGCAAGCCACTTCACCTACTGCGAACAGACCATGGATGATCTCGTCCTGGCCGTCGGCGTTCTGGGTGATTGCCTGACCATGAATGTTGGTCGGCACGCCGCCCATCATATAGTGGCAAGTTGGAACCACCGGAACCGGAGCAACTACAGGGTCAACGTGGGCGAAGGTCTTGGACAGCTCGCAGATACCAGGCAGGCGGCTGTGCAGCACTTCTTCACCCAGGTGATCGAGCTTGAGCAGTACGTGGTCGCCATTCGGACCACAGCCGTTACCGGCGATGATCTCTTTAACCATCGAACGAGCCACAACGTCACGGCCAGCCAAGTCTTTGGCGTTCGGAGCATAACGCTCCATGAAACGCTCGCCGTGCTTGTTGATCAGGTAACCACCTTCACCACGGCAACCTTCGGTCACCAGTACACCGGCGCCGGCGATGCCGGTCGGGTGGAACTGCCACATTTCGATGTCTTGTACCGGTACGCCAGCACGCAGGGCCATGCCGACGCCGTCACCGGTGTTGATCAGGGCATTGGTGGTAGAAGCGTAGATACGACCTGCACCACCGGTCGCCAGCACAGTCGCCTTGGCGCGGATGTAGGTGGTTTCACCGGTTTCGATGCAGATGGCGATCACACCGACGAACTCGCCCTTGCCGTTCTTCACCAGATCAACAGCGTAGTACTCGTTCAGGAACGTGGTACCGGCTTTCAGGTTGCCTTGGTAAAGGGTATGCAGCAGCGCGTGACCGGTACGGTCGGACGCAGCGCAAGTACGGGCAGCCTGGCCGCCTTTACCGTAATCCTTGGACTGGCCACCGAATGGACGCTGGTAGATACGGCCTTGCTCGGTACGGGAGAATGGCAGACCCATGTGGTCCAGCTCGAACACCGCGGCCGGGCCTTCCTGACACATGTATTCGATAGCGTCCTGGTCACCGATATAGTCGGAACCCTTGACGGTATCGTACATGTGCCAGCGCCAGTCATCGTTCGGGTCGGCGGAGGCAATGGCGCAGGTGATGCCACCCTGGGCCGATACGGTGTGCGAGCGCGTCGGGAACACCTTGGTGATCACGGCAGTCTTGTGACCGCCCTGGGCCAGCTGCAGCGCAGCGCGCATGCCAGCACCGCCGCCACCAATAATGATGGCGTCGAATGAAATAGTTGGAATGTTAGCCATGAATCAGATACCCCAAAGAATCTGCA
The DNA here is from genome assembly GCF_059419065.1 of Pseudomonas sp. GW821-FHT07B01. Classification (NCBI taxonomy): domain Bacteria; kingdom Pseudomonadati; phylum Pseudomonadota; class Gammaproteobacteria; order Pseudomonadales; family Pseudomonadaceae; genus Pseudomonas; species Pseudomonas sp. GW821-FHT07B01. The sequence goes on from NZ_JBWKRA010000027.1 coordinate 12,569, forward strand.
CACCCCAGACGAAGTAAGCGAACATCGCGACGCCGCATACTGCCTGGAAGAGGAAACGTACTGCAGTCGCGGACTTGCCCAGCGCCATCGGCGTCAGGTAGTCAGTCGCGATGGTCCACATGCCAACCCAGGCGTGAGCGCCCAGGGCTACAAGGGCCAGCAGACTGAAGATTCGCATCGCATTGTGGGAAAACAGGCCGTGCCATTGCTCATAGCCGATGCCCGGGTTTGCGACGAGGTATCCGATCAGGAAAATGAAATAAGCCGCGAGAACGACCGCAGACACACGCTGTGCCATCCAGTCATAGAGGCCCGAACGCGACAGATTCGTTACGCTGGTTACCATATCCAAACTCCTGCCAGAACGATCAGCACCACGGAAATGGCGACGATGATTTTCGAGCCCAGGCGGCCGCCTTCCAGCGTCTCACCGATGCCCATGTCCATGATCAAGTGGCGCACACCGGCTACCAGGTGATACAGAAGAGAGGACAGGAGGCCCCATGCTACGAACTTGGCCAGCGGGCTGGTCAAGCATGCCTTCACCTCGGCGTATCCTTCCTCGGAACCCAGGGATTTGCTCAATGCATAAAGCATGATGCCCAAGCCCAGGAACAGGATGATGCCGGAAACACGGTGCAGGAACGACGTAACGCCGGTGATGGGGAGTTTGATGGTCCTTAGGTCTAGGTTTACAGGTCGTTGGCTATTCACGGCTTTTTTTCACACTGAAGAGCCCCTAACAATCAGGGCAAAGTTGTTGGGGAGTGCGACTGGTCAGGTAAGCACCACCCAGGGAGTGCGACCCCCAATGAAAGCAAGCCCAAAAGCCCTTGGCGGTCGGTGGCCGAGTATAGACAGTTAGGTTACTAATGACAACGCGCACACCTCACCCTAATAGCTGATTGCGCTGGCGGGATAAAAGGCGTAAATGGCAGTCAATTTCGACGAAAAAGTACGGTTAAAGCCTTCTGGCGCAAGACTTTAGGCAAATTGACATCTGGATTTATATCAATATAGTGGTGCGGGCCCTGCGTGGGGGGTCTGTCTGATGATTTGAAGCATAAATAGGAGGCCACATGGCTGACAAAAAAGCGCAGTTGATCATCGAGGGCGCAGCCCCCGTCGAGCTGCCCATTTTAACCGGCACCGTTGGTCCCGATGTTATCGACGTACGGGGCCTGACGGCCACGGGCCGTTTTACTTTCGACCCAGGCTTCATGTCGACCGCTTCCTGCGAGTCGAAGATCACCTATATCGATGGTGATAATGGCATTCTGCTTCATCGCGGCTACCCGATCGAGCAACTGGCTGAAAAGTCGGACTATCTGGAAACCTGCTACCTGCTGCTAAATGGCGAATTGCCAACAGCCGAGCAGAAAGCCCAGTTCGTCAGCACCGTGAAGAACCACACCATGGTTCACGAGCAGTTGAAGACCTTCTTCAACGGCTTCCGTCGCGACGCCCACCCGATGGCCGTCATGTGCGGTGTAGTAGGCGCCCTGTCGGCCTTCTATCACGACTCCCTGGACATCAATAACCCGCAGCATCGCGAAATTTCCGCGATCCGCCTGGTTGCCAAGATGCCTACCCTGGCCGCAATGGTTTACAAGTACTCCATGGGCCAACCCATGATGTACCCGCGCAACGACCTGACGTACGCGGAAAACTTCCTGCACATGATGTTCAACACCCCGTGCGAGATCAAACCGATCAGCCCGGTGCTCGCCAAGGCCATGGACCGGATCTTCATCCTCCACGCCGACCACGAGCAGAACGCTTCCACCTCTACCGTGCGCCTGGCGGGCTCTTCGGGTGCCAACCCGTTCGCCTGTATTGCCGCCGGTATCGCCGCACTGTGGGGCCCTGCCCACGGCGGTGCGAACGAAGCCGTATTGACCATGCTCGATGAAATCGGCGATGTGTCCAACATCGACACCTTCATCGCCAAGGCCAAGGACAAGAACGATCCGTTCAAGTTGATGGGCTTCGGTCACCGGGTCTACAAGAACCGCGACCCGCGCGCTACTGTCATGAAGCAGACCTGCGACGAAGTGTTGAAGGAACTGGGCATCAAGAACGATCCGCAACTCGAACTGGCCATGCGCCTGGAAGAGATCGCCCTGACCGACCCGTACTTCATCGAACGCTCGCTGTACCCGAACGTCGACTTCTACTCGGGGATCATCCTCAAGGCGATCGGCATTCCAACCAGCATGTTCACCGTGATCTTCGCCCTGGCGCGGACCGTGGGCTGGATCTCCCACTGGAAAGAAATGCTCTCCAGCCCGTACAAGATTGGCCGCCCGCGCCAGCTGTACACCGGCTACGAGTCGCGTGACATCACCAAGCTGGAAGATCGCAAGTAAGCATTCAACTGCTTAGCTGCATTGAGAACGGCCTCCCTTAGTGGAGGCCGTTTTTGTTGGTGTGGCCTGATCTACCGTCATCGCAGGCAAGCCAGCTCCCACATTGGACCGCATTCCAACAAAAGGACACGGCCCAGTGTGGGAGCCGGGCTCGCCCGCGATAAGGCCAGCCCAGGCAAAAAAATACCCCGGCCTTGCGACCGGGGTATCTCTTATGCAACTGACGACTTAGTGATTAACCGCCCCACTCGCCCCCAGGCCAGTCTGCGAACGCACAAACTGTGGGAAGTACAGCGCACGCTCTTTCTCTGCCGCCGCCGACTTGTCGGTGATGGAGAAGAACCAGATGCCGACGAACGCAATGATCATCGAGAACAGCGCCGGGTACTCGTACGGGAAGATCGCCTTTTCATGATGCAGGATCGACACCCAGATGGTCGGACCGAGGATCATCAGGCCTACGGCGCTGATCAAGCCCAGCCAACCGCCGATCATGGCACCACGGGTGGTGAGGTTTTTCCAGTACATGGAAAGCAGCAGCACCGGGAAGTTACAGCTGGCAGCGATAGAGAACGCCAGGCCGACCATGAACGCAATGTTCTGGCTTTCGAACAGGATACCCAGGCCGATGGCCAATACACCCAAGGCTACGGTGGTGATCTTCGACACGCGAATCTCATCTTTCTCGTTGGCTTTGCCTTTCTTGATCACGCTGGCATACAGGTCATGGGACACCGCCGAAGCACCCGCCAGGGTCAAGCCGGCAACCACCGCCAGGATGGTGGCAAACGCCACGGCCGAGATGAAGCCCAGGAAGATACTGCCACCCACCGCGTTGGCCAGGTGCACCGCCGCCATGTTGTTACCACCGAGCAAGGCGCCTGCTGCATCCTTGAACGCCGGGTTGGTGCTGACCAGCAGGATCGCGCCGAAACCGATGATGAAGGTCAGGATATAGAAGTAGCCGATGAAGCCGGTTGCGTACAGCACGCTCTTACGCGCTTCCTTGGCGTCGCTTACCGTGAAGAAGCGCATCAGGATGTGCGGCAGGCCAGCAGTACCAAACATCAGTGCCAGGCCCAGGGAGAATGCCGAGATCGGGTCCTTCACCAGGCCGCCGGGGCTCATGATCGCTTCACCTTTGGGGTGAACCTTGATCGCCTCGGAGAACAGCATGTTGAAGTCGAAGTTGACGTGCTTCATCACCATCAGCGCCATGAACGAGGCACCGGACAGCAACAGTACCGCCTTGATGATCTGCACCCAGGTGGTCGCCAACATGCCGCCGAACAGCACGTACAGGCACATCAGGATACCCACCAGGATCACCGCCACATGGTAATCAAGGCCAAACAGCAGCTGGATCAGCTTGCCCGCGCCAACCATCTGCGCGATCAGGTAGAACGCCACCACCACCAGCGAGCCACACGCCGACAGGCTGCGGATCTGGGTTTGCCCCAGGCGATAGGACGCCACGTCGGCAAAGGTGTATTTGCCCAGGTTACGCAAGCGCTCGGCGATCAGGAACAGAATGATCGGCCAGCCCACAAGGAAGCCGATCGAGTAGATCAAGCCGTCGTAACCGGAGGTGAACACCAGCGCGGAAATCCCCAGGAAGGACGCCGCCGACATGTAGTCACCGGCAATCGCCAGACCGTTCTGGAAACCGGTGATCTTGCCGCCCGCCGCATAGTAGTCCGCCGCCGACTTGTTGCGCTTGGACGCCCAATAAGTGATGCACAGGGTGGCGCCGACAAACGCGACGAACATCACAATGGCCGAGATGTTCAGCGGTTGCTTGTGCACTTCACCGGTCAATGCGTCCGCCGCCCAAACGGCAGGAGCCAACAGCGAAGCACCGAATAGAGCCAATAGACGCCGGATCATTGCGCAGCCTCCTTGAGAATCGCATTGTTCAGGTCGTCAAATTCGCCGTTGGCCCGACGCACGTAGATGCCGGTGAGAATGAAGGCCGACACAATCAGCCCGACGCCCAGGGGAATGCCCCAGGTAATCGAGGAACCGGGGCTGATCTTGGCCCCCAGCACTTGTGGCCCGTAGGCAATCAACAGGATGAAAGCGGAGTAAAGCCCTAGCATGATCGCCGAGAGTATCCAGGCGAACCTTTCCCTTTTCCTGACCAGCTCCTTGAAACGCGGGCTGTTTTGAATCGAGAGGTAAATGCTGTCGTTCATTGTTTTTATCCTCGCAGCACAGCTTTTTATTATTTTGGAACGTATCCACTGTATGCGGCTGCGCAATGGGTTCCAGACGACCTTAGTAGTAGATCGAGCTTAGCGAGGATTTGTAAAAAGCGTAGGAGCGAGCTTGCTCGCGAAAAACGTCAACGATAACGCGTTCATTCTGGATGATCGCGGTGCCTGTGCGTTCTTCGCGAGCAAGCTCGCTCCTACAATTGGGGCGGGGTTATTTAGCGGTCCATTCGGCAACGCGCTCGGGGTGCTTGGCTACCCAGTCCTTGGCCGCGGCGTCCGGCTTGGCGCCTTCTTGAATCGCCAGCATGACTTCACCGATTTCATCCTTGGAGGCCCACTGGAATTTCTTCAGGAAGGCTGCGACTTCCGGCGCTTTCTTCTCCAGGCCCTTGCTGCCGATGCTGTTGACGGTTTCAGCAGCACCATAAATCCCTTTTGGGTCGTCCAGGAAACGCAGTTTCCACTTGGCGAACATCCAGTGCGGTACCCAACCGGTGACCGCAATCGACTCCTGCTTGTCTTCGGCGCGGGTCAGTTCGGCAATCATCGCCGCACCCGAGCTGGCTTGCAGTTTGTAGTCCAGGCCATATTGCTTGATAGCTTCGTCGGTCTTGAGCATTACGCCTGAACCGGCGTCGATGCCGACGATCTTGTTCTTGAAGGTGGTATCGGTCTTGAGGTCTTCGATGGACTTGGCCTTGACGTACTCCGGCACGATCAGGCCGATCTTGGCGTCCTTGAAGTTGGGGCCGTAGTCGACCACCTTGTCCTTGTTCTTGGTCCAGTATTCACCGTGGGTTACAGGTAGCCAGGCGGAAAGCATGGCATCGAGTTTGCCGGTGGCGACGCCCTGCCACATGATCCCGGTGGCAACCGCTTGCAGTTTTACGTCGTAGCCGAGCTTTTGCTTGATCACCTCTGCCGCCACATGAGTAGTGGCCACGCTGTCGGACCAGCCGTCCACGTAGCCGATGCTCAGGGTCTTGCTGTCGGCACTGGCCAGTGTGGAGCCCATCGCAACTACCAGAGTGGCAGCTGCGCCCAAGAGTCGTCGCATCTTCATAGTACTTCCCCGAAAGTGCTGCGCCCGACGGATGCCGAGCGACGTCAAACTGTTGTTATAGGGTGCACCGCGCCCCCTTCACGCGCATCGATCCGGTTGCTGAGGCATCAGTGGAGTACTGACAGTTTTATCTTCAACCTGCGTAGGCATTTGCCCTGCTCTGTCAGCGACCTTGGTTGAGCAGGAAACGACATCACATCGCCAGCAGGATGCTTTGTAGGCGTTATCGCCAGAATCCCGCCCGAAGTTTGCATGTCAAAATTATGCAGCCCCACAGGGCTGCGGCAAATCCGGGTAAGATGCGCGCCTTTGCTCCCCCAGATAAGCCGACCATGCCCGCGATTGCCCGCTTCCCTGCCCTGCCCTATTTCTTCGCCTTGATCCTCGGCGTGCTTGCCCTTGTCGGCTACTGGTACGGCCTCGGCCGGCCCGTGGTGTTGCCAGACGTCGCCAGCGCCAGCCATAAGCTGCAATGTGCGTCCTACACACCGTTCGACAAAGACCAATCCCCATTCGACCAACCGTTCACGCTGCGCCCCGAGCGCATGGACGCCGACCTGGCACTACTGGCTACGCGCTTTGAATGCATTCGCACCTACTCCATGACCGGCCTGGAGGCCCTGCCGGACATGGCGCGCAAGCATGGGTTGAAAGTGATGGCCGGGGCCTGGGTCAGCAGCGACCCCGTGGCGACCAAAAAAGAGATCAACGAGTTGATCGCGGCGGCCAACGCCAGCCCGGACGTGGTGACCTCGGTGATCGTCGGCAACGAAGCCCTGCTGCGCAAGGAAGTCACTGCCAAGCAACTGGTGGCGCTAATCCATCAGGTTAAAAGCCAGATCAAGCAGCCCGTCACCTATGCCGATGTCTGGGAGTTCTGGTTGCAACACCCGGAAATCGAGCCGGCGGTGGACTTCCTGACCATTCACCTGTTGCCGTATTGGGAAGATGAGCCGTCCGGCATCGACCAGGCGCTCAAGCACGTGAGCGATGTGCGCCAGACCTTCGGCCATAAATTCGCGCCCAAGGACATCGTGATCGGCGAAACCGGCTGGCCCAGCGAAGGCCGCCAGCGCGAAACCGCCGTGCCCAGCCGGGTCAATGAAGCCAGGTTCATGCGCGGTTTCGTGGCCATGGCCGAAGCCAATGGCTGGCGCTACAACCTGATAGAAGCCTTTGACCAGCCATGGAAACGTGCGAGCGAAGGGGCTGTGGGCGGTTACTGGGGGCTGTTCGATGCAGACCGTCAGGACAAAGGCATCCTCGCCGGCCCGGTGACCAATGTGCCGTACTGGCCGATGTGGCTGGGCGTCGGCGGGCTCATCCTGCTAGGCACCCTGGTGGTCGGCGGCCGCGTTCGCAGCACTCGCTCTGCATTAATACTGCCGTTGCTAGGGGCCGTCGCAGCGTGCTCCATCGGCAGTTGGGCCGAACTGACCCGCGTTACCGCGCGCTTCAGCGATGAATGGGTATGGGCAGGCTTGCTGGTGGTCTTGAACCTGTTGGTGTTGGCCCACGCCGCCCTGACCCTCGGCGCCCGTGAGGGGTGGCGTGAGCGAGCGTTCAACTGGCTGGAGCAACGCGCCGGCTGGCTGATGGCAATCGCCGGGTTTGCCGGTGCGGTGATGATGCTGGCGCTGGTGTTTGACCCGCGCTATCGCAGCTTCCCGAGCGCAGCGCTGGTGTTGCCGGCCCTGGTGTACCTGATACGCCCGGTGACCGGGCCGCGTCGGGAGATTGCGTTGCTGGCCTTTATCATCGGTGCCGGCGTTGCGCCGCAGTTGTACCGCGAAGGGCTATTGAATCAGCAGGCCTGGGGTTGGGCAGTGGTCAGCGTGCTGATGGTTGCGGCTTTGTGGCGTTGCTTGCGAGTGCGCAAGGCTTGACACCGCTATCGCAGGCAAGCCAGCTCCCACCGTTGATTGGGTTCACACATTTCTATCTGTGAGCACGGTCAAATGTGGGAGCTGGCTTGCCTGCGATGAGGCCACATCAGGCGCCGCGCGGCTTCCTGACCAACCGCAACCCCGCAATCACCACCGCGAACACCGCAAACGTCGTGTTGTACAGCGCCAGCGCCGGCAACCCGAACACCAACCCCACCACCGCCAACGCCCACCCCGCACGCCCCGGTACAAAAAAGCCCAGCACCGAAGTGATCAACGCCGCCCACCCCAGCAGCTTGAAATGGATCATCAAACCCAGGTTCGAACGCACCTGGCATTCCCAGCGGCTGGCCTCATCAGCGCAGATGCCAACCCACTGCCCATCCTCCATGAAGCCGTAGCGTGCGGCATAACTGGCGGCCAGCCATAACGGCAGGGCAATAAGCAGCAGGATCAACGGCAAACGACGGGACATGGGGCACTCCGATAGGCAAAAACGGCGCCCAGCTTAATCCCACGGCGGCCGTTAGCAAGGTGTTCGCGCAGATATCTGTTCAACAATGCATGGCAAAGTGTATCGTCTCGCTACTATTACCCCGATTCCGACGTTTTTTCCGACTTTTCGTGCCGAGTGCTGGCACTTCGGTGACAAGGCGGTGGTCATAGCCTGCGAACTTCATTCAGCCCGTTCCTCTTAGGGATTAAGTCATGCTCCGTTCCTTGCGCTGTGCTGCCTTGCTGGGCAGCCTATTTTTGAGTGCGTCAGCACTGGCCGTCGATATCGACCAAGCCAGCTATGGCTACCCTTTGACCAACCCGTTCGAAGCGACCATCGCCACCACACCTCCCGATCTGCGGCCCACCCTGCCGACAGACGACGAGATCAACCAGTCCGACTACACCCTGACGATGCGCCCCGAGCGCGAGTTCAGCCTGCCAGACAATTTCTGGGCGGTGAAGAAACTCACCTACCGCATTGCCAAGCAGGACCGCGCCGCGCCTTTGATCTTCCTGATCGCCGGCACCGGTGCACGCTTTGACAGCAGCATCAACGAATACCTGAAAAAGCTGTATTACCAGGCCGGCTACCATGTGGTGCAGCTCTCCTCGCCAACCAGCTTCGACTTCATCAGCGCCGCTTCGCGCTTCGCCACCCCGGGCATCACCCAGGAAGACGCCGAAGACATGTACCGCGTGATGCAAGCCGTACGCGCGCAGAACGCCTCGTTGCCCGTGACCGATTTCTACCTCACCGGCTACAGCCTGGGCGCCCTGGATGCGGCGTTTGTCAGCAAGCTGGATGAGACCCGCCGCAGCTTCAACTTCAAGAAAGTGCTGCTGCTCAACCCGCCGGTCAACCTCTACACCTCGATCACCAACCTCGACAAGCTGGTACAGACCGAGGTCAAGGGCATCAACAACAGCACCACCTTCTATGAGTTGGTGCTGAGCAAACTGACGCGTTACTTCCAGCAAAAAGGCTACATCGACCTCAACGATGCCCTGCTTTATGACTTCCAGCAGTCCAAGCAGCACCTGACCAACGAACAGATGGCCATGCTGATCGGCACCTCGTTCCGCTTCTCGGCCGCTGACATTGCCTTCACTTCGGACTTGATCAACCGCCGTGGCCTGATCATTCCGCCCAAGTACCCGATCACCGAAGGCACCAGCCTCACGCCGTTCCTCAAGCGTGCCCTGCAGTGTGACTTCGACTGCTACCTCACCGAACAAGTGATCCCGATGTGGCGCGCTCGTTCCGATGGCGGCAGCCTGCTGCAACTGATCGATCAGGTCAGCTTGTACGCCCTCAAGGACTACCTGCGCGACAGCCCGAAAATCGCCGTGATGCATAATGCCGACGATGTGATCCTCGGCCCTGGCGACCTGGGTTTCCTGCGTAAAACCTTCGGCGATCGCTTGACCGTCTACCCGCTGGGCGGCCACTGCGGCAACCTCAATTACCGCGTCAACGCCGACGCCATGCTGGAGTTCTTCCGTGGCTAAATATCTTCTGCTGCTCGCCGCACTGATGTGCGCAGGCGTGGCCAATGCCGACAACAGCAAGGCCCAGGAACCCGTCAAGGTCGATGCCGACGGCTTCAAGGAGCCGCTGACCAAGCTCAAGTTCAACCCAGGCTTGGACCAGCGCGAATTCGAGCGTTCCACGCTCACCGCGCTCAACGTCTACGACCCACTGGAGTCGTGGAACCGCCGCGTGTACCACTTCAACTATCGCTTCGACCAGTGGGTGTTCCTGCCGGTGGTGAACGGTTACCGCTATGTTACGCCGAGCTTTCTGCGCACCGGCGTGAGCAACTTCTTCAACAACCTGGGCGATGTGCCCAACCTGATGAACAGCTTGTTGCAGCTCAAGGGCCACCGCTCGCTGGAAACCACCGGGCGCCTGCTGGTCAACACCACCATTGGCATCGCGGGCCTGTGGGACCCGGCCACCGCCATGGGCCTGCCGCGCCAGAGCGAAGACTTCGGCCAGACCCTGGGCTTCTACGGTGTACCGGGTGGCGCCTATGTGATGCTGCCGATCTTCGGCCCGTCGAACCTGCGTGACACCGGCGGCCTGCTGGTGGACTACAGCGCAGAATCGCAGATCAACTTCCTCAACGTATCCGAAGTCAGCTCCAACCATCCGGAAGTCTGGGCCCTGCGTGCCGTGGACAAGCGCTACCAGACCAGCTTCCGCTACGGCCAGATGAACTCGCCGTTCGAGTATGAGAAGGTGCGGTATATCTACACCGAATCGCGCAAGTTGCAGATTGCCGAGTAAACCGCAGCGATCAAAAAGGCCATTCGATTGAATGGCCTTTTTTATTGCATTGATTTTGCTCACTTACTCAGATAGAAACTCTGTAATTGGAGGCAAGCCATAATCGTTCTCCCCCTTATCGCCTTGGGTGAATAGGCGGACGGACACCATTATAAAACCAACGACCGGTATCAAAAACCAAAGTGCATACGCCCCCGTAATGTTCACATCATGAAGCCTGCGGAATGTCACTGAAACCGCAGGGGGGATCATGAACAAGACGTAAAACCCAAATGGAACGATAAACCACGGACTCGAGAGAACCTCCGCTAAGTACGCTATCAATATAGAGCCCCAAATCAGCATGATGTCCATCACTACAAACGCCCAATATTCCCTTCTGCAGGCTCGCCCACTGAACTTGGCATAGTTTTTTATTGCTTGAAAACACCAGTTCATCCTTAACCCCTTATCGATCCATTTTTCGCGCCACTTCACATGAAGAAGCGCGACGCATCCTATAAATGCATGGAAAATCGGGCTGTAGGATTAAACTTAAACAGTGTTTCAACCTGCAATCAATGCGAACTCATCAGCGCCTAGCTGTTCGCCATACCTTGCCGACTGCTTGGACAACGATCAGCACCAAAGCCCCTGCAACAATCCCCGCCAGCGCATTGACCACCGTCGGCATCAACCATGCCAGAGCCCCCATGCTTTGGCTTACCGTTTCGATCCAGTGATGCACCACGGGCACGCCATGGGTGAGAATGCCACCACCGACCATAAACATCGCCGCCGTGCCGATCACTGACAGGCTCTTCATCATGTAGGGGGCCGCACTCAGAATCGCGCCACCAATGCTGCGCGCCACCTGGCCCGGCTTCTGCGTCAGCCACAGCCCCAGGTCGTCGAGCTTGACGATACCGGCCACCAATCCATATACGCCGATGGTCATGACAATGGCGATACCCGACAGCACGATCACCTGCTGCGTGAGCTGCGCGTCGGCGACGATGCCGAGGGTGATGGCAATGATTTCGGCGGAAAGAATAAAGTCGGTACGGATCGCGCCCTTGATCTTGTCTTTCTCGAATGCCACCAGATCGGTTGCCGGGTCGGCCATCGCTTCAGCCAACTGTGCGTGTTCGGCTTGATCTTCAGCCTTGCTGTGCAGGAATTTGTGCGCGAGTTTTTCGAAGCCCTCGAAACACAGGTAGGCGCCGCCGAGCATCAACAGCGGTATTACCGCCCAGGGTGCAAAGGCGCTGATCAACAGGGCCGTCGGCACCAGGATCAGCTTGTTGATAAACGAGCCCTTGGCCACCGCCCACACCACCGGGATTTCTCGCTCGGCGCGCACGCCGGAGACCTGCTGGGCGTTCAGTGCAAGGTCATCGCCCAGCACGCCCGATGTCTTCTTGGCGGCCATTTTGGTCATCAGCGCGACGTCATCGAGTACCGCCGCGATATCGTCGATCAACACCAACAAGCTGCTTCCTGCCATGAACCGGACTTCCGTTAGAGAGAGATGGCGCGAGCATAGCGCGGCGCAAGGCCTTGCGGGCAGATTGTTGAGGCTTGCGGATGGCCGGTGCTACCATGCGCAACCGCCTGTCATGGCAAGGAAACGTCTGGTTTATGAGCAGCATTCGCGAGCGCAACAAAGAAAAAATCCTGCGGGCGGCGAGCGAGGAGTTTGCCGACAAAGGCTTCGCCGCGACCAAAACCAGCGACATCGCCGCCAAGGCCGGGCTGCCCAAGCCCAACGTCTATTACTACTTCAAATCCAAGGACAACCTTTACCGCGAGGTGCTCGAAAGCATTATCGAGCCGATCCTGGCCGCCTCCACGCCGTTCAACCCCGAAGGCGAGCCCAAGGAAGTGTTGAGCAACTATATCCGCTCCAAAATCCGCATCTCCCGCGACCTGCCGTTTGCCTCCAAGGTGTTCGCCAGCGAAATCATGCACGGCGCCCCACACCTGAGCACCGACCAGGTTGAACAGCTCAATGCCCAGGCCAAGCACAATATCGACTGCATCCAGAGCTGGGTTGACCGTGGCCTGATCGCAGCAATTGACCCCAACCACCTGATGTTCAGCATCTGGGCAGCCACCCAGACCTATGCCGATTTCGACTGGCAGATCTCGGCGGTAACCGGCAAGGCCAAGCTGGATGAGGCCGATTATGAGGCGGCGGCGCAGACGATTATTCGGTTGGTGCTCAAGGGGTGTGAGCCGGATTGATACACCGCGGCGCCTGTACCATTCGCGAGCAAGCCCGCTCCCACAGGTAGGCGCAGCGCCAGAAACACATTGTATATACCGCACACCCCCCCTGTGGGAGCGGGCTTGCTCGCGAAAGCGCCCTCCCAGACACATCCTGCCAAAAGTCTATAGATCAGTCTCAGCCACCGAGATCTAGCCTCTCAGAACCCCATCTGAAGAGAGGCCAAGGAATGCCTGATCGAGCTACATCACACCGCCTGCGTATCGGCAGATTCAGCGAGTCCAACCGCATCTATCTGATCACCACCAACACCCATGAACGTGTGCCGATGTTCAATGACTTTCATCTGGGTCGCTTGGTCGTCTGGCAATTCAGACTCGCCCAATACCAAAGGTTGGCACACTCTCTGGCTTGGGTGGTGATGCCCGACCACTTCCACTGGCTGATCGAACTGCAACAAGGCTCGCTGGGAGATCTGATGTGTCAGGTGAAATCCAAAAGTACCCGTAGCGTAAACGGCGCTACTGGCCGCAAGGGCCGACTGTGGCAAACCAGCTTTCATGACCGGGCCCTGCGCAAAGAAGATGACTTGGTAAAAATGGCCAGGTATGTGGTTGCCAATCCCCTGAGAGCTGGGCTGGTAAAGCGGATTGGCGACTATCCGCTGTGGGATGCAGTTTGGGTATAGCGCCAAGACCGAGGCGCCGCTTTCGCGAGCAAGCCCGCTCCCACATTTGGAACGCATTCCCCTGTGGGAGCGGGCTAGCTCGCGAAGAGGCCCGATCCATCAGCCTCGAATCAAGCCGACACCCCCGCATCCGCCATCAACCCCACTCCCTCTATCGCCGTGATCGCACACTGCTCGTCAATATCGGACGTGTCCCCGCTGATCCCGATCGCACCCAGCACCATGCCGCTCTGATCCCGAATCAACACCCCACCCGGCGCCGGCACGACGCTGCCCTGCCCCAGGCTGTTCAACGCCGCGATAAACGCCGGGCGCTGTTGGGCGTCCAGCGCCAGCAAACGTGAACCCTTGCCCAGGGCAATGGCGCCCCAGGCTTTGCCGATGGCGATTTGCGGGCGTAGCAGGCTGGCGCCGTCTTCGCGTTGCAGGGTGACCAGGTGGCCGCCGCTGTCGAGCACGGCGATGGTCAGTGGCGCAGCCGAAATGGTGCGGCCTGCAGTAAGGGCCTGGGTGGCCAGTTGGGTGGCGAGTTTCAAGGTTAAAGCGCTCATAGGTGCCGTCCTTATCTTGTTATGGGTAACGCGGTGAGGTCTGTTTGATCAGATGCTCGATCACACAAATAGAACACAATGATATTTGTTTTTGTATACAATATTTTCCAACAAAGGCTCCATACGTCGAAAAAAGCGCTTCCGACGAACGCAAAGGTCAGTTTACGAAAGGCATTGACCAACGCCGCTCGCCGTGAATACACTTTGGACAGACACCACTTGTATACAATTACAAAACGCAAGAGGCACCAAAACCATGAGCAAAATGAGAGCAATCGAAGCCGCCGTCCTGGTGATGCGCCGTGAAGGTGTGGATACCGCCTTCGGTATCCCAGGCGCCGCGATCAACCCGCTGTATTCGGCCTTGCAGAAGGTGGGTGGCATCGATCACGTCCTTGCTCGCCACGTTGAAGGCGCCTCGCACATGGCCGAGGGCTACACCCGCACCAAGGCCGGCAATATCGGCGTGTGCATCGGCACATCGGGCCCGGCGGGTACCGACATGGTCACCGGCCTGTATAGCGCCTCGGCCGACTCGATCCCGATCCTGTGCATTACCGGCCAAGCCCCTCGCGCCCGGATGCACAAGGAAGACTTCCAGGCCGTGGACATCACCAGCATCGTCAAGCCGGTGACCAAGTGGGCAACCACGGTGCTGGAACCCGGCCAAGTGCCTTACGCGTTCCAGAAGGCCTTCTATGAAATGCGCTCCGGCCGCCCCGGCCCGGTGTTGATCGACCTGCCGTTCGACGTACAGATGGCCGAGATCGAATTCGACATCGACGCCTACCAGCCGCTGCCTCTGGCCAAGCCGCTGGCGACCCGTGTGCAAGTGGAAAAAGCCCTGGCTCTGCTCGACGCAGCCGAACGCCCATTGCTGGTGAGCGGTGGCGGCGTGATCAACGCCGACGCCAGCGAGTTGCTGGTGGAGTTCGCTGAGCTGACCGGCATCCCGGTGATCCCGACCCTGATGGGCTGGGGCACTATCCCGGACGACCATCCGCTGATGGTGGGCATGGTCGGCCTGCAAACCTCGCACCGCTACGGCAACGCGACGATGCTCAAGTCGGACGTGGTGCTGGGCATCGGCAACCGCTGGGCCAACCGTCACACCGGGTCGGTCGAGGTGTACACCGAGGGCCGTAAATTCATTCACGTCGACATCGAACCGACCCAGATTGGCCGCGTGTTCACGCCGGACCTGGGCATCGTTTCTGACGCCGGCTCCGCGCTGACGATGTTCATTGAAGTGGCCCGCGAGTGGAAAGCCGCCGGCAAGCTCAAGGACCGCAGTGCCTGGTTGCATGACTGCCAACAGCGCAAGGCCACCCTGCACCGCAAGACTCACTTCGACAACGTGCCGGTCAAGCCGCAACGCGTGTACGAAGAGATGAACCAGGTGTTCGGAAAAGACACCTGCTACGTCAGCACCATCGGCCTGTCGCAGATTGCCGGCGCGCAATTCTTGCATGTGTACAAGCCACGCCACTGGATCAACTGCGGCCAGGCTGGCCCACTGGGCTGGACCATTCCCGCGGCGCTGGGCGTGGTCAAGGCCGACCCGAGCCGCAAAGTGGTGGCCTTGTCGGGCGACTATGACTTCCAGTTCATGATCGAAGAACTGGCGGTGGGCGCACAGTTCAAGCTGCCGTACATCCATGTGGTAGTGAACAACTCATACCTGGGCCTGATCCGCCAGGCCCAGCGTGGGTTCGAGATGGACTACTGCGTGCAGCTGTCCTTCGACAACCTCAACGCCCCCGAACTCAACGGCTATGGCGTCGACCATGTGGCGGTTGCCGAGGGCTTGGGCTGCAAGGCCCTGCGTGTGTTCGAGCCAGGCCAGATCCAACCAGCCTTGCGCCGCGCCCAAGAGATGATCGAAGAATTCAAGGTGCCGGTGATCGTTGAGATTATTCTGGAGCGGGTGACCAATATTTCCATGGGCACCGAGATCAACGCCGTCAATGAATTCGAAGACCTGGCCCTGGTCGGCAACGACGCGCCGACTGCCATTTCCCTGCTCGATTAAGGAGAACCCTATGCCGCGCTTTGCTGCCAACCTGTCCATGCTGTTTACCGAACAGGATTTCCTTGCCCGCTTCAAAGCGGCTGCCGATGCCGGCTTCCAGGGCGTGGAGTACCTCTTCCCGTATGAGTTCAGCTCTGCCGACATCAAGGCGCAGTTGGACGCCAACGGCCTGACCCAGGTGTTGTTCAACCTGCCTGCCGGTGACTGGGCCAAGGGCGAGCGCGGCCTGGCTTGCCACCCGGACCGGGTCGAGGAGTTCCGTGCCGGGGTCAAACTGGCAATCGCCTATGCCCAGGTCTTGGGCAACACCCAGGTCAACTGCCTGGCGGGTATCCGGCCCCAGGGCGTTGATGACGAGACCGTGGAAAAGACCTTTGTCGCCAACCTCAAGTACGCCGCAGAGAAGCTGCAGGCGGCGGGTATCAAGCTGGTGATGGAGATGATCAACACCCGCGACATTCCCGGCTTCTACCTCAACAACACGGCGCAGGCCCTGTCGATTCGCGAGCAAGTGGGCAGCGCCAATCTGTTCCTGCAATACGACATCTACCACATGCAAATCATGGAAGGCGACCTGGCGCGGACCATGGCGGCGCACCTGGGCGAGATCAACCACATTCAACTGGCGGACAACCCAGGGCGCAACGAGCCAGGTACCGGTGAGATCAACTACCGCTTCCTGTTCGAGCATCTGGACCGCATTGGTTACGCGGGTTGGGTCGGCTGTGAGTACAAGCCGTTGACCACTACCGAGGCGGGTTTGGGCTGGCTCAAAACCCATAACGCCATCTGACAACTGACACAACACAAAACAATGTGGGAGCTGGCTTGCCAGCGATGCGGACACCTCGCTGTATCAGGCATACCCAGGTAATGCCATCGCAGGCAAGCCAGCTCCCACATTAAACGAGGATTTTGATCATGGCTAAAATCGGATTCATCGGCACCGGCATCATGGGCCAACCCATGGCCGCCAACCTGCAGAAAGCAGGCCATCAACTGTTTCTCTCCGAACATCACGGCAAGGCTCCGGCTGAACTGATCAGCGCCGGCGCCGTGGCGCTGGCCAACCCGCAACAAGTGGCCCAGGAAGCCGAGTTCATCATCGTCATGGTGCCCGACACCCCTCAAGTCGATGACGTGCTGTTTCGCGCCGACGGCGTGGCTGCGGGCCTGTCACCGAACAAGGTGGTGATCGACATGAGCTCGATCTCCCCTACTGCGACCAAAGCATTCGCCGCCAAGGTCAACCAGGCCGGCGCGCAGTACCTGGACGCACCGGTGTCCGGTGGTGAAGTCGGTGCCAAGGCCGGCACCTTGAGCATCATGGTCGGCGGCGAACCGCAGACGTTCGAACGCGCGTTGCCGCTGTTCCAGAGCATGGGCAAAAACATCACCCTGGTAGGCGGCAATGGCGATGGCCAGACCGCCAAGGTGGCCAACCAGATCATCGTCGCGCTGAACATCCAGGCGGTGGCCGAAGCGTTGCTGTTCGCCTCCAAAAACGGCGCCGACCCGGCCAAAGTGCGTGAAGCGCTGATGGGTGGCTTTGCATCGTCCAAGATCCTGGAAGTGCACGGCGAGCGCATGATCAAGGGCACCTTCGATCCGGGTTTCCGCATCAACCTGCACCAGAAGGACCTGAACCTGGCGCTGGCCGGTGCCAAGGAACTGGGGATCAACCTGCCGAACACCGCCGGCACCCAGCAAGTGTTCAGCACCTGCACGGCAATTGGCGGCGGCAACTGGGACCACTCGGCGCTGATCAAGGGCCTGGAGCATATGGCGAATTTCTCGATTCGCGATAAATAACCCACACCGCTGATCGTTCCCACGCTCCGCGTGGGAATGCCTCTTGTGACGCTCCGCGTCACGCTTTGGGCGCAGAGCGTCCCGGACTGCATTCCCACGCAGAGCGTGGGAACGATCGCTGCACCTCTAATAACAAGAATCCCCCGGGAGCCCGCTTATGTCGGTCGATCCGCAACACCTGCTTCGCGAGCTGTTTGCCACAGCCATCGACGCCGCCCACCCCCGGCAAGTCCTTGAACCCTACCTGCCTGCCGACCGCAGTGGCCGTGTGATCGTGATCGGCGCCGGCAAAGCCGCGGCCGCCATGGCACTGGTCGTCGAAGACTGTTGGCAGGGCGAGGTCTCGGGCCTGGTGGTCACCCGCTACGGCCATGGCGCGCCATGCAAAAAAATCGAAGTGGTCGAAGCCGCCCATCCGGTGCCGGATGCGGCCGGCCTGGCCGTGGCCCAGCGCGTGCTGGAACTGATCAGCCATCTGGGTGAAGACGACCGCGTGATCTTCCTGCTCTCCGGCGGTGGCTCGGCACTACTCGCCCTGCCCGCCGAGGGCATCACCCTGGCGGACAAGCAAGCCATCAACAAAGCCCTGCTTAAATCCGGCGCCACCATTGGCGAGATGAATTGCGTGCGCAAGCACCTCTCGGCGATCAAGGGCGGTCGGTTGGCCAAGGCTGCGTGGCCGGCCACGGTGTACACCTACGCGATCTCCGATGTACCGGGCGACCAGGCCACGGTGATTGCCTCGGGCCCGACCGTCGGTGACCCGAGCACCTCACAACAGGCCCTGGCGATCCTCAAGCGTTACCACATCGACGCCCCCGCTTCGGTGCGCAGTTGGTTGAAGAACCCGGCCTCGGAAACCGTCAAGCCCGGCGACCCGGTGCTTGCCCGCAGCCACTTCCAATTGATCGCCCGCCCGCAGCAATCCCTGGAAGCGGTAGCAGTAAAAGTGCGCCAGGCCGGTTTCAGCCCGCTGATCCTCGGTGATCTGGAAGGCGAAGCCCGCGATGTGGCCAAGGTACACGCCGGCATCGCCCGCCAGATCGTGCAGCACGGCCAGCCACTGGCGGCGCCGTGCGTGATCCTTTCGGGAGGCGAAACCACCGTCACCGTACGCGGCGACGGCCGTGGCGGACGCAACGCGGAATTCCTCTTGAGCCTCACCGACAGCCTCAAGGGCCTGCCCGGCGTGTACGCCCTGGCCGGCGATACCGATGGCATCGACGGTTCAGAAGACAACGCCGGCGCGATCATGACCCCCTGCAGCTACCGCCGTGCCGAAGCCCTGGGCCTGTCGGCCAGTGATGAGCTGGACAACAACAACGGCTACGGCTATTTCGCCGCCCTGGGCGACTTGATCGTCACCGAGCCGACGCGCACCAACGTCAACGACTTCCGCGCCATCCTGATCCTTGAGACTGCCAACCATGACGCCTGACAAGAAGGTCAAAATCCTCGCCACCCTGGGCCCGGCCACCGACGGTATCGACGACATCCGCGAGCTGGTGGAGGCCGGGGTAAATATCTTCCGTCTCAACTTCAGCCACGGCGACCACGCCGACCATGCCCAGCGCTACCAGTGGATTCGCCAGGTCGAGCGCCAGCTCAACTACCCGCTCGGTATCCTCATGGACCTGCAAGGGCCGAAGCTGCGGGTGGGACGCTTTGCCGAAGGCAAGGTGCAGCTCGTACGCGGCCAGGCCCTGCGCCTGGACCTGGATGAAACTTTGGGGGACCAACGCCGGGTCAACCTGCCCCACCCGGAAATCATCGCGGCCCTGGAGCCGGGCATGGACCTGCTGCTCGACGACGGCAAGCTGCGCCTGCGCGTGATCACCAAGCATGCCGACGCCATCGACACCACCGTGCTCAATGGCGGCGAACTGTCTGACCGTAAAGGTGTGAACGTCCCACAAGCGCTGTTGGAACTGAGCCCACTCACCGCCAAGGACCGCCGCGACCTGAGCTTCGGCCTGGAGCTGGGTGTGGACTGGGTGGCGCTGTCGTTTGTGCAGCGCCCGGAAGACATCCGCGAAGCCCGCGAGCTGATTGGTGATAAGGCGTTTTTGATGGCCAAGATCGAAAAGCCGTCAGCGGTGCAACGGCTGCGCGAAATCGCCGAACTGAGCGACGCGATCATGGTGGCCCGGGGTGATTTGGGCGTGGAAGTGCCGGCCGAGAGCGTGCCGCAGATCCAGAAAGACATCATCAGCACCTGCCGTCAACTGGGTAAGCCGGTGGTGGTGGCCACGCAGATGCTCGAATCCATGCGCTTCTCGCCAGCACCCACCCGCGCCGAAGTCACCGATGTCGCCAATGCGGTGGCTGAAGGTGCGGACGCGGTGATGCTGTCGGCCGAAACCGCCTCGGGCGAGTACCCGCTGGAAGCGGTGCAGATGATGAGCAAGATCATCCGCCAGGTGGAAAACGGCCCAGACTACCAGGCACAGTTGGATGTCAGCCGGCCCAAGGCAGATGCCACGGTGTCGGACGCCATCAGCTGCGCGATCCGCCGCATCAGCAGCATCCTGCCGGTGGCGGTGCTGGTGAACTACAGCGAGTCCGGCAGTTCCAGCTTGCGCGCGGCACGGGAGCGGCCCGTGGCGCCGATCCTCAACCTCACGCCCAACCTATCCACGGCGCGGCGCCTGAGCGTGGCGTGGGGCGTGCACTCGGTGGTCAATGATCGGCTGCGCCAGGTGGATGAGGTGTGTTCCACCGCGCTGGAAATTGCCCAGGCCCAGGGCATGGCGCAGCGTGGCGATACCTTGGTGATTACCGCAGGGGTGCCGTTCGGGCAGCCGGGGTCCACCAATTCGCTGCGTATAGAGACGCTGATTTAGCGCCTGTCAGGGCCTCATCGCGGGCAAGTCCGGCTCCCACATTTGATCGAGTTTGCATGTCGAACATCAATCAAATGTGGGAGCTGGCTTGCCTGCGAGGAGGGCAACTCGGTCTTATTGACTCAACCCAAATGCACAACCCAACCTGCCCCGACTGGGCCGAAGCCCTGCTCAACGGCTTCAGCCAAATCTTCCTGCAGCGCCACCCGCTGTGCGGCCTGCTGTGCCTGCTGGCGATCCTGATCGGCGCCCCGGCGTTGCTCGGCGGTGCCTTGCTGGGAGGTGTCGCAGGGTTGCTCACGGCCCAGCGCCGGGGGTATCCCAAGGCCGAGCGCCAGGCCGGGCTGTATAGCTACAACGGCGTATTGCTGGGCCTGTTGATCAGCCAGCACTTTGCCTGGTCGGCGCTGGTGCCGCCGCTGATCCTGGCGTGCGGCGGCTTGAGTGCCATCCTCACCCGGCACTGGTTGAAACACGCGACCCAACCCCTGGATTTGCCAGCGTACACCGCGCCCTTTGTTGGGCTGGGCTGGTTGCTGCTCGGCCAGGTCCCGCAGAACACTCTTGCGCTGAGCGAGCCCGACACTGTCGCTATACTGGCCGCGCCCTTCACCGGCCTTGGGCAAATCATGCTGCTGGACCAGCCCCTGGCGGGTGTGCTGATCGCCTTGGGCTTGCTGCTGGCCGACCGTCGCGCCGTCGCGTGGGCCTTGGGCGGCGCCACTCTCGGCATGCTGGCCGGCCTGTGGTTGAACGACGCCACTGGCGCTCTGCTAGGCCTGCACAGCTATAACCCCGCGCTGGCCGCCGTGGCCCTGTGCTCGTCGCGTCGCCAGCCTTGGTTGCCACTGCTGGGTATCGGCCTGGCCATCCTGCTCACCCCAGGCTTCGCCGCCCTGCACCTGCCCGCGCTGACCGCGCCGTTTATCCTGGCGTGCTGGCTGGTGCGCGCCGGTCAGCGAATGCTGCACAAGCCTCACATGGACAGCCCGTTCGAATCGCCCTAGGCTTGCTCGATATTCGTTTCAGGCAGGGTTTATGGACAGCAACAACGACTGGCGCCAGCGCCTCTACATCATGGTGTTCCAAAGCGACACCGTCGCCGGGCGGCGCTTTGACGGCATCCTGCTGCTGATCATCCTCGCCAGCCTGGTGATCGTGATGCTCGACAGCATCGACACAATCCATCAGAACTACGCCGACCTGCTGGCCTATATCGAGTGGGGCTTCACGCTGATCTTCGCTATCGAGTACGGCCTGCGCCTGTATTGCTCGCCCAAGCCGCTGCGCTATGCCTTCAGCTTTTATGGCTTGGTGGACCTGCTCGCCATCGTCCCCGGCATCCTCGCGCTGTACTACAGCGACGCCCAGTATCTGCTGATCATCCGCATCATCCGCATGCTGCGCATCTTCCGCGTGCTCAAGCTCAGCCCGTATCTCAAGCAGGCCAACTACCTGATGGCGGCGCTGCGCGGCAGCAAGCAGAAGATCGTGGTGTTCCTGGTCAGCGTGTGCACCCTGGTGACGGTGTTCGGCACGTTGATGTACGTGATCGAAGGCCCGGAACATGGCTTTACCAGTATCCCCAAGGGCATCTACTGGGCGATCGTCACCCTGACCACCGTGGGCTTCGGCGATATCGTGCCCAAGACGCCCCTGGGCCAGGTTATTTCATCGCTGGTGATGATCACCGGTTACTCGATCATCGCCGTGCCGACGGGTATTTTTACCGCTGAACTGGCCAGTGCCATGCGCGGCGAACAGCTGCATACCGATTGCCCAGTGTGCAAGAAGGACAGCCATGAACCCAACGCCGCGTTTTGTGCGCGCTGTGGCAGCAATCTGTTTCGCAAACTGGAATAAGCAAAGTTCTTTTTAATCTTTAAAGCTCTATGAAGGCCCGGCTATAGTCGCTGGCAAATTGCCTCCCTCTTCTCGAACAACAAGGAATGAGCAGTGAAAAAAATCCTCAGCGCCTCCCTACTGGCCGCCGGCCTGGCCTTGGCGGGCTCCGCCCAGGCAGCGACCACCCTGCTCAACGTCTCCTACGACGTGATGCGCGATTTCTACAAGGACTACAACGCCGCCTTCCAGAAGCATTGGGCAGCCGAGCACCCGGACGACAAGCTGACGTTGCAGATGTCCTTCGGCGGCTCCAGCAAACAGGCACGCTCGGTGATCGACGGCCTGCCCGCCGACGTGATCACCATGAACATGGCCACCGACATCAATGCCCTGGTCGACAACGGCAAGCTGGTGCCGGA
The DNA here is from genome assembly GCF_059419065.1 of Pseudomonas sp. GW821-FHT07B01. NCBI lineage: Bacteria > Pseudomonadati > Pseudomonadota > Gammaproteobacteria > Pseudomonadales > Pseudomonadaceae > Pseudomonas > Pseudomonas sp. GW821-FHT07B01. The sequence continues at coordinate 35,290 of NZ_JBWKRA010000027.1, forward strand.
CAACTGGGTGACACGCCTGCCGAATAACAGTGCGCCATTCACCTCAGCCACAGTCTTTATCGTGCGCAAAGGCAACCCCAAGGCGTTGAAAGACTGGCCCGACCTGCTCAAGGATGGCGTGCAAGTGATCGTGCCCAACCCGAAGACCTCGGGCAACGGCCGCTACACCTACCTGTCGGCCTGGGGCTACGTGTTGAAGAACGGCGGCGATGAAGACAAGGCCAAGACCTTCGTTGGAAAGTTGTTCAAGCAAGCGCCCGTGCTGGACACCGGTGGCCGCGCCGCCACCACCACCTTCATGACCAACCAGATTGGCGACGTGCTGGTGACCTTTGAAAACGAAGCGGAAATGATCGCCCGTGAGTTTGGCCGTGATCAGTTCGAAGTGGTCTACCCAAGCGTCTCCGCCGAAGCCGAGCCGCCGGTGTCGGTGGTGGATAAAGTGGTCGAGAAAAAAGGCACCCGTGCGGTGGCTGAGGACTACCTCAAGTATCTGTGGTCGCCCGAAGGCCAGGAAATTGCGGCCAACAACTACCTGCGCCCACGGGACCCGAAGGTGCTGTCCAAGTACACCGACCGGTTCCCCAAGGTGGACTTCCTGTCGGTGGAGAAGACCTTCGGCGACTGGCGCACAGTGCAAAAGACCCATTTCAATGATGGCGGGGTGTTTGACCAGATCTACTCTGGCCAATAATCCATCTGACTGAATCAACTCGGTCAAACCTGTGGGAGCTGGCTTGCCTGCGAAAGCGATCTATCAGTCATATTTCTGGTGACTGGTGCACCGCCATCGCAGACAAGCCAGCTCCCACTTTTATGCGTAAGGCAGATGTGTCTGAATGTATCATCACTCGGCATAAGTGATATCACCACAAGCAGTCTACTCACTTGCGAGCCTTGTCTTTACTCTCTCACGCCATCGTCCTTCGCCTTTATGAGCACACCATGAACGCAACCTCTCACGCTGCAGGCACCATGACCCGGGGCATGGTCATGCTGTTCGCGTTTTGCTGCGGCGCCATTGTCGCCAACATCTACTACGCGCAACCGATCATCGAGCTGATTGCCCCGGACATTGGCCTGACGCCGGCAATGGCCAGCCTGATCGTGTCCCTCACGCAAATCGGCTATGCCCTGGGCCTGTTTTTCCTGGTGCCTCTGGGCGACCTGCTGGAAAACCGCAAGCTGATGATCGCCACCACCGTCGTGGCGATCGCCAGCCTGCTGGGTGCGGCGTTTATCGAACAGCCAAACCTGTTCCTGCTGGTGTCGCTGCTGATCGGCTTCAGTTCCGTCTCGGTGCAGATCCTGATTCCGCTGGCCGCACACCTGGCGCCGGCCGAATCCCGGGGCCGGGTGGTCGGCAGCATCATGGGCGGCCTGCTGCTGGGCATCCTGCTGGCACGGCCGGTGTCGAGCGTGGTGGCCGACCACTTCGGCTGGCGTGCGATGTTCATGGCGGCCGCCGCACTGATGGCGTTCATCAGCGTGGTGCTGATGCTGACAATCCCCAAGCGCCAGCCCGATCACAGTGCCAGCTACGGCCAGTTGCTGCGCTCCCTGGGCACCCTGTTGCGTGAACAACCGCTGTTGCGCCAGCGGGCGTTCTACCAGGGTTGCATGTTCGCCGCCTTCAGCCTGTTCTGGACTGCCGTACCACTGGAACTGGCGCGTAACCACGGCCTGAGCCAAAGCGAGATCGCACTGTTTGCCCTGGTCGGTGCACTTGGCGCCATCGCCGCGCCCATGGCCGGTCGCCTGGCCGACGCCGGCCATACCCACCGCGCCTCGTTGCTGGCGATGCTGTTTGGCGCGCTGAGTTTCCTGCCGGCGTTGGTACACCCGCTTTACAGCGTGATCGGCCTGGCAGTCACCGGTGTGGTTCTGGACTTCTGCGTGCAGATGAATATGGTCCTCGGCCAGCGCGCCATCTACGCCCTCGATGCCAACAGCCGCAGCCGCCTGAACGCGCTGTACATGACCAGCATTTTTATCGGCGGTGCGTTCGGTTCGGCGATTGCCAGCAGCGTGTATGAACATGGCTGCTGGTTGGCCGTCATGCTGGTGGGCAGCGCATTTGCGCTGTTGGCCTTGTTGCGCTTCCTGAGTGCGTCACGTAAAGCCGCGTTGGCCACTGCCCAAGCGTCCTGACGGGGCCTTCGGCTCATAAAAACGTTTCACAACGCACAAAGGGGCGGGACTTAATCAACCATTGAGTAAGTCCCGCCCCGCATTGCGTCAAACAATCGCGCCCCCTGCCGCCCCTGTATAGTGCTCAACGAAGTTCATCGCTACCTTGCCGTCGCGTGCCATTTGCGACAGGTCGATCTTGTCTTCTCCGTATTGAGAAATATGAGCTCCGTCTCCGGGTTTTATCTGAGCGCTGGCATTACCCATGCACTACTGGGTCAGGTGTTCACGCTGTGCCCGTGCTCCAGGCAACACAGCAAGCGTTCGACGGTATGCGCCAACGGGCCGGAATTATCCAATACGAACAACCCCGCGCCATGACCGGCAATCAATTCGGCAGTGAACCGCGCATTGCGCGCGAGGCGCTCCTCGATATCCGCCAATGACTCCCGCCCACGCGCAATCAGACGCTGGCGCAGCACCGCTTGGTCCACCGTCAGCAGCAATACCAGCAAGGTCGGATAACGCTCACGGGTTTGCGCCAGGTGCGCACGGGAACCGTTGACCAGAACGTCGTCCCCCGCGGCCAGCCAATCGTCGATTTCCCTGGGGATGCCGTAGGACAAGCCATTAGCCTGCCAGCTCAAGGCAAATGCGCCCTCGGCCTCCATGGCCGCAAACTGCTCGGGGCTCACACCTTGCGCCGCTTCGCCCACCGCCTCCGCGGACCGAGTGATCACCCGTCGCACCATGCGGCACCCACGCTCAACCAGACGTGGGCGTGCGGCATCCAGCAGACTGTCTTTGCCCGAACCCGATGGCCCGATGAGATAGATCAACCTGCCTGCCATTAAAAACCCTCTTCGCTTGTCCCCACACCGGTACATCCCCGGGACCACTGCGCGGCGCCTGGTTTGCACCCGGGGAGCCGCGTCGTAGTAGCCGCAGGAAAGTATACCTAGCAATCCTTCCCACGCCAGGCCAGCGATAGCCACATCACTACAGCACACTGCGCATTCGGCGCATGCGTCGGGCTTTAATTGCTTAGCCCTGCCGTAATCCACACAGTGCGTTTGAAAGCCATGAAAAAGGCGACCCTCAGGCCTAATGCCAGTCAGTTAAGAGCTAGAGCAGACAACCAGTGACTTGTGGCGAGGGAGCTTGCTCCCGCTGGACTGCGTAGCAGTCCCATTTTTGGGGCCGCTTCGCGCCCCAGCGGGAGCAAGCTCCCTCGCCACAGTTACCGATTCTGTCTTAACTGACTGGCATTAACCCTCAGGCCGCCTTTTGTCATTGCGCGTATTGCTTGCTCAACCCCGGCGGCACGCCTTGCACGTTGGTCTCTTCCCATGGCCCGTTGGGGCTGATGGAGCGGCTCCAGCCGTTGCTCCAACGGTAGTAAGTGCGCTGGCGGTAGAAGGTGTCAGGCTGATCGTCGAGCACGTACACCTGCATCTTTCCGTCCCAGTGGCTGGCAGCGCCCGGCGGTGGGGCAAAGGTCGGCGACTTGCTTGGCAGGGGTTTGGTCGGTGGCGTCACCGGGCCGGAAGGTTTGGTGCTGGGCTTGGTGTTCGGCTGGGTCGAGGGGCCAGACGGTGGAATAGTCGGGCCGGTCGGCGCCGGAGGTGGGCGGTGGACCGCACAGGCGCTCAGGCCGAGTACCAGGCTGAGCAAGGTGATGCGTGCAAATGCGGTCATGGGTGTGTCCTCAGAATTACTGGTCCGGAGTGTCGATGGTCAGTTGCTGCAACGCAGTGGTGCTGCTGGCCAACGGTTGGCTGCGGCCGATCCATTCGCCAGTGGTCGGTTGGCCGGCCCGGGATATGCGCGCAACCAGTTGGACTTCGGGGAAGTTGGACAGTTTCAACTGCGGCATCATCGCGTCGGCATCGCCCAGTTCGACGGTGACCGGCAATGCGTCGACGGTCACACGCTTGGCAGCCAAGGGCGCCGGGGGGCCGTTTACGGCGCGGGCAAAGATGAACACGCTGTCGCCTGGCAGGACGTTGGCCTTCACTTCGGCAGATAAGTCCACCCGCACGGTCAGCAGCGCCTTGGGCGCCGGGGCGACGCTGCCACCGCTCTCCTTGAGCTTCTCTGCCGCGCGATCAATCCCGCCTTGCAGGGCGACACGGGAATTGTCTTCTGGCGGCAGTTGCGCGAGCAGGCGGTTCCAGTAGTCGATGGCTTCCTGATAACGCTGGCCCTCAAAGGCAGCGATACCCAACAGGCCAAGACTGGTGACTTCCTTGGGATCGAGCTTCAAGGCTTCGTCGGTCAGCGCCTGAACCTGAGGCGACCATTGTTTGTTGTCAGCAAAGTACTGCGCCTGGGCCCATTGCCCGAGCAGTTCCGGTTGGCGCCCGGCCAACGCAACCGTACGTTCAAAGACTTTGGCGGCATCGCCGGCACGGTCCTGGGCCATATAGGCGCGCCCAAGGAAGTACAAACCTTCTGCCGAATCCGGTTGTGCAGCGGCGGCGCGTTCCAGGCGGCGGGTCATGTCGGCCATGGACACCGGCGGTTGGGAAAACTCACGGGTCAGTTCAACCTTGTCGCTCGCGCCATAATGCAGGTACAGCGCCACGCCCAGCACAGGCACCAGAAACGCCGCCAAAAACGGCAGCGGTTTGCCTAACCGCGATTCGCGGGGTTTTTCTACACCTTCGGTGTCGGCCAGCAACTCGCGGGCCGCTTCGGCGCGGCCGGTATCAAGTTGCGCGGTATTCAACACACCTTCGTCCTGCTGCGCTTGCAGCTCGGCGACGCGTTCCTGGTACAGCGCCACGTTCAACGCGGTGCGATCCTCTTCACGCTGGGCACGACGGCCACGCAACACAGGGATCAACAGGAAACTCAGGGCAATCAGTAGCAGCAAACCGGCTGCGAGCCAGAAATCAATCATCAGTCTTGGTGTCCAGCAATTGGTCGAGGCGTTTACGCTCTTCAGGGGACAGCGCATCGGCGCCATCAATCGGTGCGACACGGCGCCGACGCACGATCACGGCCATTACCACCACGCCGGCCAGCAACAGCCCGGCCGGGCCAAACCACAGCAGCGCGGTCTTGCCGGTGAGTGCCGGTTTGTAGCGTACGAAATCACCGTAGCGGTCGACCATGAAGTCGATGATCTGCTGGTCGTCCTTGCCCTCCCCCAGCATGCGGAAAATCTCTCTGCGCAGGTCGGTGGCGATCGGGGCGTTGGAGTCGGCGATGTCCTGATTCTGGCATTTGGGGCAGCGCAGTTCCTTGGTCAGGTCGCGGAAACGCTCACGCTGCGCGTCGTTGGCGAATTCATAGGTGTCGATGGCGGCGTGGGCCACGCCAGCCAGGCCCAGGGCTAAAACGGCAGCGGTCAACCAACGCTTCATGGCTTGGCCTCATCGACCAGGGCCTGGTACTTGGCGGCCAGTTGCTCGCGCCACACCGTTTCGTCGATCACGCCGACGTACTTGTCGCGGATCACACCTTTGGCGTCGATGAAGAAAGTTTCCGGCGCGCCGTACACACCCAGGTTCAACCCCAGGTTGCCGTCTTCGTCGCGGATATCCAGCTGGTACGGGTTATGAAATTCCGCCAACCACTTCACGGCCGCCGCATTGTCGTCCTTGTAGTTGATGCCGTAGATCACCACGCCCTTCTCGGCCAACTTGTTCAGCACCGGGTGTTCGACGCGGCAAGAGATGCACCAGGTGGCCCACACGTTGACCAGGGCCGGCTTGCCCTGCAAGTCTGCCTGGGTCAGGGTCTTGTCACCCTGCACCGTTGGCAGGTTGAAGGCGGGGAACGGCTTGCCGATCATCGCCGAAGGCAGCTCGGCAGGGTCCAGGTACAACCCGCGATACAGGAACACCGCCACCAGCAGGAACAACGCCAGCGGCACAACCATCAACCAACGCTTCATACCGCAGCTCCCGAAAGGCCAAGCGCTTCACGCACCCGGCTCTTGACCTTGACCCGATAGCGCCGGTCCAGCGCTGCGAGCAACCCGCCGAACCCGGTGAGCAAACCGCCGAACCAGATCCAGCGCACGAAGGGTTTGACATGCACGCGCACGGCCCAGGCCCCGTCGCCCAAGGGTTCACCGAGGGCCACATACAGGTCACGGGTGAAACCGGCGTCGATGCCAGCCTCGGTCATCATCGAACTTTGCACGGTGTACAGGCGTTTCTCCGGGTGCAGCACGGCGATTTCCTTGCCATTGCGCACTACGCGCACCGTGCCTTTGTCGGAGGTGAAGTTCGGCCCTTCAAAGTGCTTGGCACCTTCGAAGATGAAGTGGTAACCGGCCAGGTCCATGGACTCGCCCGGCGCCAGGCGCAGGTCGCGCTCGGCGCTGTTCTGGCTGGACAGCACCACCCCAAGGGCGCACACCGCAATACCAATGTGGGCGATCTGCATGCCCCAATAGCTGCGGGTCAGAGTGGGCAGGCCTTTGATCAGGCCTTTGTGGCGCGTCTTGTCGACGATGTCCCGCGCCCCCGCGAGCAACACCCAGGCTGCCAGCAGGAACGTCGCGAGTACCGCCCAATTGAAGTCGCCGTAGGCGAAACCGGCGATCACCGCCAGGGCCACGCTGCCGAGCAGCACCGGCATCAGCATGCCCACCAGCCATTTCACCGGGGTGTCTTTCCAGCGCACCAGCACGCCGACCGCCATCACCACCATCAACAGGCCCATCAGCGGAATGAACAACGCATTGAAGTACGGCGGCCCCACGGACAGCTTGGCGCCGCTCAAGGCGTCCAGCACCAGCGGGTAGAGGGTGCCGAGCAGGATCATCGACGCGGCTACCACCAGCACCAGGTTATTGCCCAACAACAGGGTTTCCCGCGACCACAGGTTGAAACCGACCTGGCTCTTGACCACCGGTGCGCGCAGGGCAAACAGGGTGAGCGAGCCGCCGACGACAAACAGCAGGAAGATCAAGATGAACACGCCGCGCTCAGGGTCTGAGGCAAACGCATGCACCGAGGTCAGCACGCCCGAGCGCACCAGGAAAGTGCCGAGCAGGCTGAGGGAAAACGCCGCGATGGCGAGCAGTACCGTCCAGCTCTTGAACACGCCACGTTTTTCGGTGACGGCCAGGGAGTGAATCAGCGCGGTACCCACCAGCCACGGCATGAAGGAGGCGTTTTCCACTGGGTCCCAGAACCACCAGCCGCCCCAGCCGAGTTCGTAGTAGGCCCACCATGAGCCCAGGGTGATACCGATACCGAGGAAGGCCCAGGCAACGATGGTCCATGGCCGTGACCAGCGCGCCCAGGCGGCGTCGAGACGCCCGCCGAGCAAGGCGGCGATGGCAAACGCGAAGGCCACGGAGAACCCCACATAACCCATGTAGAGCATCGGCGGGTGCACGATCAGGCCGATATCCTGCAGCAACGGGTTGAGGTCGTGACCGTCCACCGGGATCTGCGGCAGGATGCGGGTGAACGGGTTGGAGGTCATGATCAGGAACAGTAGGAAGCCGATGCTGATCATGCCCATCACCGCCAGCACCCGCGCCAGCATCACTTGCGGCAATTGGCGCGAGAACACCGAGACGGCGAAGGTCCAGCCGCCGAGGATCAAGGCCCACAACAGCAATGAACCTTCGTGGGCACCCCACACGGCGCTGAACTTGTAGTACCAGGGCAAAGCGCTGTTGGAGTTGTTGGCAACGTAGGCGACCGAAAAATCGTCGGTCATGAAGGCGTAGGTCAGGCAACCAAAGGCGAACAGCAAAAAGGCAAACTGGCCCCAGGCGGCAGGCTGCGCCAGGCTCATCCACAGGCGGTCGCCGCGCCAGGCACCCAGCAAGGGCACCACGGCCTGGACCACGGCAAAGCACAGCGCGAGGATCATCGCCAACTGGCCCAGCTCCGGAATAAACAGTGCGGACGTCATGGCTCAGCCCTCCTTGACTGGGGTGGCGGGCGCGGTTTGGCCGCTGTCTTTCAAGGCTTTGGTGACCTCGGGCGGCATGTATTTTTCATCGTGCTTGGCCAGCACTTCGTCAGCCACTACCACGCCATCGGCGTTGAGCTTGCCCAAGGCGACAATGCCCTGGCCTTCCCGGAACAGGTCCGGAAGGATGCCCCGATAGGTGATGGTCACGGCCTTGTTGAAATCGGTGACGACGAAGGTCACGTCCAACGAATCGCCGGAACGCTTTAACGAGCCCTGCTCCACCATGCCGCCAGCGCGGATGCGCGTATCGACCGGTGCCTCGCCATTGGCGATCTGGGTGGGCGTGTAGAACAGGTTGATGTTCTGCTGCAGGGCGCTCAGGGCCAGGGTCACGGCAATGCCGACGCCGGCCAGGATGGCAAGGATGATCAACAGACGCTTTCTACGCAGCGGATTCACTTTTCGGTCTCCCGGCGCAGACGTCGCGCCTCTTGTTGCAGGTAACGCTTGCGGGCCAGGATCGGCGCGGCGACGTTGAGGGCCAGCACCGCCAGGCAGATGCCATAGGCCGTCCAGACATACAGGCCGTGGTGGCCCATGGCGAGAAAATCACTGAAAGAAGCAAAACTCATCCACGTGCTCCCAGGCAGCTTTGCACTTCGGCCTTTACCCAACTGGTACGGGCTTCACGCTTGAGCACTTCAAGGCGCATGCGCAGCAGCAATACGGCGCCGAAGAAACAGTAGAAGCCCAGCACCATCAGCAGCAACGGCGCCCACATTTCCACGGGCATCGCCGGTTTTTCGGTGAGGGTGAAGGTGGCGCCCTGGTGCAGGGTGTTCCACCACTCCACCGAGTACTTGATGATCGGGATGTTGATCACGCCGACAATCGCCAGCACCGCGCAAGCCTTGGCGGCGCTGTCACGGTTGCTGATGGCGTTGCCCAAGGCAATCAGGCCGAAATACAGGAACAGCAGGATCAGCATCGAGGTCAGGCGCGCATCCCACACCCACCATGAGCCCCAGGTCGGCTTGCCCCAGATCGCACCGGTCACCAGCGCCACGGCGGTCATCCACGCACCGATGGGCGCGGCGCATTGCAGGGCTACATCGGCCAGCTTCATCTTCCATACCAGGCCGACGACACCGCACACCGCCAGCATCACATAGCAGGACTGGGCCAGCATCGCGGCAGGTACGTGGATATAGATGATGCGAAAGCTGTTGCCTTGCTGATAGTCCGGCGGCGCAAAGGCCAGGCCCCAGACCAGGCCGGTGCCGATCAGCAGGATGGCGGCGATACTCAACCACGGCAGCAGCTTGCCACTGATGCCATAAAACCATTTGGGCGAGCCGAGCTTGTGAAACCAGGTCCAGTTCATTGCTGTTTCCATCACGGTGCTTTTCGTCGTGGCGAAAAGCTCAGGGTCTTTACTGACTCAGCGTCATTGACGCCGGGTCAGACCTCATTATTCACCGACGCTGATTTTCAGGCCGGCGGCTATAGCAAAAGGTGTCAGGGTTACCGCCAGGGCGGCCAGGCTACCCAGCCACAAGAGATAACCGGTCGCCGGCATGCCCATGAGCGCGGCTTGCAACGCGCCACTCCCCAGGATCAACACCGGGATATACAGAGGCAGAATCAACAGCGCCAGCAACAGCCCGCCCCGTTTCAAGCCGACGGTCAACGCTGCGCCCACCGCCCCCAACAGGCTGAGCACCGGCGTGCCGAGTAACAAAGACAGGAGCAGCACCGGCAGGCATTCAACGGGCAACCCAAGCATCATGGCAAGCAGTGGCGAGAGCAAGACTAGCGCTAGGCCGGAAAAAACCCAGTGTGCCAGCACCTTGGCCAGTACCAGAAGTGGCAACGGGTGCGACGAAAGGACCCACTGCTCCAGGGAACCGTCTTCGAAATCACTGCGAAACAGCCCGTCCAGCGAGAGCAGAACCGATAAAAGCGCGGCGACCCACACCAGTCCTGGGGACAAGGTTTGCAACAGTTTAGTCTCCGGGCCAACCGCCAGCGGGAACAGCGCGATCACGATGGCAAAGAACACCAGCGGGTTGGCCAGTTCGGCGGGGCGACGGCACAACAGCCGGGCTTCGCGGGCGACCAACAGGGCGAACACACTCATAGCGACCACCGCCCCAGGTCCAGCTCACGGTAGCCAGCGGGCATGCGCGCCAAGGTGTGGTGGGTGGTGAGCACCACCAGCCCGCCTTGCTCGCAGTGCTGGGCCAGATGCGCTTCGAGTTGAGCCACGCCTTGTTTGTCGAGGGCCGTGAAAGGCTCGTCGAGAATCCACAGCGGCGGGCCGGGCAAGTACAAGCGGGCCAGGGCCACGCGGCGCTGCTGGCCGGCGGACAGGGTGTGGCAGGGAACGTCTTCAAAGCCCTTGAGGCCCACCGCGGCCAGGGCCTGCCAGATGGCATCACGGGAAGCAGGATGATGCAGGGCGCTGAGCCAACTGAGGTTTTCTTCAGCGGTGAGTACGTCCTTGATGCCGGCGGCGTGGCCGATCCAGACCAGGTTGCGCGCAAGCTCGCTACGCTGCTCGTTCAAGGGCTTGCCGTTGAGATGCACCACGCCGGCCGTCGGCTGCATTAAACCGGCCAGCAGGCGCAGCAGGCTGGTCTTGCCGCTGCCATTGGGGCCACTGATTTGCACCATGTCCCCACCCGTCAGCCGCAGGTCGAGTTGCTCGAACAGCAGGCGCAGGTCGCGTTCACAGGCAAGCGCTACGGCTTCAAGAAGAGGGCTGGTCAAAGATCGCGGGCCTTTACGGTTCAAGTCGGCGGTGCAGCGGCCGTTATAGAGAGATGCACAATAACGGCTTTGGCGACCGATTTTAGAGAGCTGGATCAAATAGTTGTGAGGTTTTTACCGCTCTCTTTGCAGACGGGCGGCATTATACATGCGATGCCCTACTCTAAAGAGGGCAATTTCCCCAGAGACGATGCGCACGATGACCGGCGAGATCAACCTTCCTCCACTGCCGCCAACCTCCGCACCCGGGCCCACTCCGCTGCCTGGGGCCGGCGCATTGCTCAAACTGCTGGAGCCGCAGGCCGGGTTGATCGACCCGGGGAAAACCGTGAACGCCGAGGTCATCGCGCTTAAACAAGGCGGCGAGGCCTTTCAGTTACTGCTCAAACTGACCCTCGAAGGCGGTCGCCAGGCGCTGGTGCAGGCCAGCAGTGCCCAGCCCTTGCCTCTAGGCAGCAATGTGGCGGTGAGCCAGACGCCTGCGGGCAACCTGGCCATTACCTTGCAGCAAGCCATGAGTGCCAACGTGGCCGCCCTCACCCGCCTCGACACTAACCAAATACCGGTGGGTACGTTATTGCAGGCCAAGGTGCTGACCACGCAGATGCTGCCCCAGGGCACGGCGCAACCGGCGATCTATCGCTCGCTGGTAAGTGTGCTCAATAACGCCCTGGCCGGTGCCACCCTCACCCTGGAAAGCCCTCAGCCGCTGAGGGTGGGCAGCTTGCTCAGCGCCGTGGTGCAGAACGCGCAGACCCTGAACTTCGTACCGCTAAGCGGCCTGAAGGACCAACTGGCCGTGACGCAGCAACTTGCCACTCAGCAAAGTCGCCAAGGCTCGCTGGATGCGGTGTTCACCGCCTTGCAAAACCTGCCCCGTGGCGACAGTACATCGGCCGAGCTACGGGCCGCCGCCGAGCGCTTGCTGGCGGCGTTGCCCGATCTGGCACAGGTCAGCAATCCCAAGATACTGGCCCAGGTGGTGCAGAACAGCGGCGCCTTTCTGGAAGCCAAATTGCTTGCCGGGCAGAACCCGCAAATCCCACCACTGGACATGAAAGGCGCGCTGTTACGCCTGGTCGCAGACCTTTTGCCCGCCTTGCCTGCCAGTACCAACCTGAATGCGATCCTCGCCGCCAATACCCTGGCCCAGGTGTTGCCGCACTTCGTGCGCAGCCCGTTGAACACCCTCGGCCAGGTCGGCGCCCGGCAGATACCCGCCGGCTTCCCGCTGCCCGAGCGGCTCATGGCAAAACTGGAAGGTGAAGGCGACCTGGAAAACCTGCTACGCCTGGCCGCCGGGGCGATCTCGCGTTTGCAGAGCCATCAACTGTCGAGCCTGGAACAGACCGGCACCACCGCCGACGGACGCCTGCAAACGACCTGGCAGTTGGAGATTCCCATGCGCACCCTGCAAGACATCGTGCCGCTGCAGGTCAAGTTCCAACGCGAGGAGCCCGCGCCAGAAAAGGACCAGCCCGAGCGCAAGGATAAAAAAGACCCGAAACAAATGCTTTGGCGCGTCGAACTGGCCTTCGACATGGAGCCGCTGGGGCCGTTGCAAGTTCAGGCGCAGCTGTCCCAGGGCAAACTGTCCAGCCAGTTATGGGCCAGCCGCCCTTTCACTGCCAGCCTGATCGAAAGCCATTTGGGCAGCCTGCGCGAGCGTCTGGTGTCATCCGGGCTTAACGTCGGCGACCTGGATTGCCATCTGGGCACCCCGCCCCGCGGGCCAAAAACCGGACTGGAGCAACGCTGGGTGGATGAAACCGCATGAAAAACGCCGCCCCACCCCGCCAGGCCATCGCCCTCAAGTACGACGGCCAACAGGCCCCCACCCTGACGGCCAAAGGCGACGACGCCCTGGCCGAAGCCATCCTCAAATTGGCACGGGAGAATGAAGTACCCATCTATGAAAACGCCGAGTTGGTGAAGCTGCTGGCGCGCATGGAACTGGGGGACAGCATTCCGGAAGAGTTGTACCGCACGATTGCCGAGATCATTGCGTTTGCCTGGACGTTGAAGGGCAAGTTCCCGGCCGGCTACGACCCGGAAGCAGGGCCAGTAGAGCGGGATGTCACTGAGCAGGGTGACGATTACTGATTGCTCATGAGCTCCACACACATCCAACTGTGGGAGCTGGCTTGCCTGCGATAGCGGTGGGTCAGCCTGATGTCAGGTGACTGATACACCGCTATCGCAGGCAAGCCAGCTCCCACATTTTTGATCTGTGTTCAGTTCAGGACTTCGCTCAAAGGAATGAAGTTGACCCGGTCGCCGATGGCCAGCGTGGTGCCTTCCATTACCTCCACAAAGCCTTCAGCCCACGCCGCACTGCGCAGCACCCCGGAGCTTTGGTTGCGGTAGATGATCGCCTTGCCCTGTTCGATCCGCCCGCGCAGGTACTCGCGGCGGTTGCCGGGCTTGGGCCAGACGAACCCTGCCGGCACTTCGAAGCGCAGCGGCTGCACCTCCAGCACACCTTGACGGCGCAGCAGATACGGGCGCGCCAGCAGCGCAAAAGTCACCAGGGTCGAGGCCGGGTTTCCCGGCAGGCCGATCACCGGCACGCCACGAAAATGCCCGAAGGTCAGCGGCTTGCCCGGTTTGATCGCCAGTTTCCACAGCGCCAGCTCACCCTCTTCCCGCAAGGCAATGCCAAGGAAGTCCGCTTCGCCCACCGACACACCGCCGGTCGAGAGGATCAGGTCAACGCTGCCCAGCCCCGCCAGGCGCGCGCGGGTCTGTTCCAGATCATCCGGTAGAATCCCGGCATCAATCACTTCGCAGCCCATGCGCCCAAGCCAACTGCACAGCACGCGGCGGTTGCTGTTGTAGATCTGCCCAGGGCCGAGCGGCAACCCTGGCTCGATCAGTTCATCGCCGGTCGACAACACGGCCACGCGCACGCGCCGCACCACCTCGAGTCGATCACGTCCAAGAGACGCGGCCAAACCGAGTTCGATAGGGCCCAGGCGGGTACCGGCACTGAGTACGGTCTCGCCGACCGTGGTCTCTTGGCCCTGAGGCCGGATGTTGTCGCCCATCTGCAATGGCTCGGTGAAACTCACGCGCTGGTCGGCATGCACCACGGCGTTTTCCTGCATTTGCACGCAGTCAGCGCCTTGGGGCACCGGCGCGCCGGTAAAGATGCGTGCGCAGGTGCCGGCCGCCAAGGGTTCAGGGGCAGTGCCGGCGAAAATCCGCTGGCTCACCACCAAGGGTTCGCCGGTCCAGTCCGCCAGGCGCACGGCGTAGCCGTCCATGGCACTGTTGGGCCACGGTGGCAGGTCGAGTGTGGAGATCAGATCCTGGGCCAATACCCGGCCATCACACTCAGCCAGGGACAGTACTTCCTCCTCGCGGATCGGCGCGGCGGCGGCCATGTCGAGCAAACGTTGCAGGGCTGCTTCCACCGGCATCAGGGCGCCGGTCTTGCCGGGCTTATCCACGGGATTCACAAGGTTCTGCCTGCTTCAGATGCGGGACGAAGTTGCACGGACGGTGCCGGTTGTCCAACTGCTCGGCGAGGATGCCGTCCCAACCGGTGCGCACGGCATTGGTGGAGCCTGGCAGGCAGCACACCAGGGTGCCGTTGGCCAACCCCGCCAAGGCGCGCGATTGTACGGTGGAGGTGCCGATATCGGCCACGGAGATCTGGCGGAACAGCTCGCCAAAACCATCGACCTGCTTGTCGAGCAGGCAGCTCACTGCTTCAGGGGTACTGTCGCGACCGGTGAAGCCGGTGCCGCCGGTAATCAGCACCACCTGCACCACGTCTTCGGCGATCCAGTGGGCCACCTGGGCGCGAATCTTGTAAAGGTCGTCCTTGAGCAGCACGCGCTCGGCCAGGCGGTGGCCGGCGGCGGCGAGGCGGTCGACGAAGACCTGGCCGGAGGTGTCAGTCTCCAGGGTGCGGGTGTCGCTGACGGTCAATACAGCAATATTCAGGGGTACAAAGGGCGCATCGGCCTTGGCTTTCATGGCAGGGTCCGGTTGTCGAAGGAACAGCCCGGTGTTATATCACAGGCCCCTGTTTCCCTGCCGCAGCGCAACCACCATGACGTTTGAATTTTCCTCACTGCCGTGTTCGATCCTATTGCTCGCCGGTGGTCGCGGCCAACGCATGGGCGGCCAGGACAAAGGGCTGCTGGAATGGCAAGGCCAGCCCTTGATCGCCCACCTGCACCAGTTGGCCCGGCCGCTCACCGATGACCTGATCATCTCGTGCAACCGCAACCATGAACGCTACGCGCCCTATGCCGACCAGCAGGTGAGCGACGACAACCCGGACTTCCCCGGCCCGCTGGCCGGTATCCGTGCGGGACTCTTCGCCGCACGCCATGGGCATCTGCTGATATTGCCTTGCGATGTGCCGCAGGTCGATGCGCGACTGCTGGCCGACCTGCATGCGACCGCAGGACGCAACCCGCAGATACCGGTGATGGTGCGCCAGGGTGAATGCTGGGAACCCTTGCTGTGCATCATTCCCACAAGCCTGAAAAACCAGGTGGAACAGGCATGGCAAGCGGGTGAGCGCAGCCCGCGCAAGCTCTGGCTGCAACTGGGCGCGGTGGCCGTGGAATGCCCGGCCGATGACCCACGCCTGGCCAATCTTAATACGCCCGAGCTGTTGCACCCCGGGGCTGGCATGTCAGAATGAACCCTGCACAAGGAACTTTGCCGGCGTCCCGTACGTCACAAGGTCAGCAATTTAAAAGTATTCTCTCGGAGACAAACTCATGACTCAACGGACCATCGCCGCTCTCATGCTTGCACTGGGCCTCGCCACCCTCGCCGGTTGCGCCTCGCCAACAGTGATCACCCTGAATGACGGTCGCGAAATCCAGGCCGTCGACACCCCGAAATACGATGAAGATTCGGGCTTCTACGAATTCGAACAACTGGACGGCAAGCACACCCGTATCAACAAAGATCAGGTTCGCACCGTTAAAGACCTGTAAGCCTCAGCGCTTGCACACAAGGCCCGCCTAGCGCGGGCCTTGTTGTTCCTGGGGTTTACCAGTCCAGGGTGATCTGGCTGCGGAAGCTGCGTTGTTCACCGCTCACCGGGTCGATAAAGCGCACGCCCTGGGCCAGTAGCTTGAGTGGCTTGGCATAATCGTCCTCGGCATCCTTGATTACTTCGGGGTAAAACGGGTCATTACAGATGCTTGCCCCCAGCGCCGTCATATGCACGCGCAGCTGGTGCTTCTTACCGGTCACCGGGAACAGGCCGTAGCGCCATAGATCAGCGTTTTTCTCGCGCACCTCTACCGCCGTCTCGGTGTTGCTGGCCCCCGGCCCTTCCTGCATGCGAAAGAAAGGCTCGCCATCCACCAAACGGCTTTTGTGCACCAACGGGAAGCTGAGGTGCGGCAAGGCCGGTGCGATGGCTTCGTAGAATTTGTCGATACGTCGTGTGGGAAACAATTGCTGATAGGCCGAACGGCTGTGCGGGTTGGCGGAGAACAGCACCAACCCCGCCGTATGCCGGTCAATGCGGTGCAGAGGCACCAGGGCGGGATTGTCCAGGCGCCGGATCAAGCGTCGCAACAAGGTGTGCTCGACGTACTCGCCAGCGGGTGTCACTGGCAGGAAATGCGGTTTGTCCGCCACCACCAGGTGTTCATCGGCGTACAGGATGTTTTCCTGCACCGGAATCACTTTCTCGTTGAGCACTTCGCGAAAGTAATAGATGCACAGGCCTTCCTTGTAGCCCAGGCCCAGGCTGATCGGGTTGCCATTGACATCCAGCACCCGGCCGCGGGCAATGCGGTCCAGCCACTGTTCGCGGCCAATGGCCGGGAAGTGTGCGCACAGGCAATCGAGCACCGTCACCCAGGAGCCCGGCGGCAAGTACAGGGTGCTGGCTTGGTGCTGGGAGGGGGAAAAAACCAAAGTGGACATGCCGACGCTCAAAGCCTGGAAAACAGGCGGGCATTATCGCCCATGGCGCGCGATTGCCTAGGGCCTATCTCAGGCCTTGGCCAGTTGAGCCTGCAGCACCGGCGAGGCGCTCGCCGCCTCGGTGAATTCCTTGAGCCAGCGCAGCACGTCCACCGCTTCCCAACGGCCTGGGTCATACAGCGCGTAGAGCAAGCCCTGATAACCCACCACATCCAGCTGCTTGTGATAACCGGCGCGCTGGAACAGCGCCTCGATTTCCGCGAAGCAGGTGTTGAAATGCACTTTGTTAAACGGCGTCTTGCCTTCCGTGACCAAGCCATCGAGGCGCAGTTCGTTCACCGCGTCACGCACCACATCGGCGGACATGCGATTGACGCTGCTTTTAAGTTGTTCAACATTCACCACGGGCGTTCCCTCTATTCAATCGCTGTACGAATATACAGTAACTGAATATTTGAAAAGCCGCCATCGCATAAATCTCAGCGCAGGAAGGCAACCACCTGCTCGGTGTCGAACGGCCAGTCCAGTTCCGCCCCGGTGTCCGTGCGGCGAAGCACCGGAATCCGCAGGCCATAGACGTCTGTCAGGTCCTGCGGATCGGTGATATCCACCAACTCCACCAACAGCCCGTGTTCGACGAGCGGCATGACTTCGGCTTCGGCGATCTCACACAAATGGCAACCCAGGGTGCCGAACAGCTGGCATTCAGGAAGCATGATGAAAGGACTCGGTCACAAAACGAATCTCCATTCTAAGCCCAACAAGCCCCTTGTAGGAGCGAGCTTGCTCGCTCCTACGGTGCAAAAAGCCTGACGCAGATCACCATGGCCTATAACTGATTCAGCGATTCTCGCGGCTTTTTGCCGCTCACCCTGCAACGGAGATGCCTGTGTTCGCCAACCTGCTGATTATCCTGGCTTCATCCCTGGTGGTGATTGCGTTGTTTCGCCGGCTGCAGTTGCCTCCCGTGCTGGGCTACCTGTGCGTGGGCCTGGCAGTGGGGCCCACCGCGCTGGACTGGGTCAATGACAACGAAGACCTGCCGGACCTGGCCGAGATGGGCGTGGTGTTCCTGCTGTTTTCCCTGGGGCTTGAGTTTTCCCTGTCGAAAATGTTGGCGCTGCGCAGCGTGGTATTTGGCCTGGGCAGCCTGCAGGTGCTGGGGTGCGGGGCACTGCTGGGCGTTTTGTTGATGAGCTTAGGCCTCGCGCCTGGCATCGCGTTATTGCTGGGCGCAGGGCTGGCGTTATCGTCCACGGCCATTGTCAGCAAGGAATTGACCAGCCTCGGGGAAATCTTCAGCAGTCATGGCCAGAATGCGATAGGCGTGTTGCTGTTCCAGGATGTCGTGGCGGTGTTGCTGCTGACACTGGTGCCGGTGTTTGCCGGCAGCAGCGACCACGCCTGGTACTGGGCGCTGCCGTTGACGCTGGCTAAGACCGTGGTGCTGTTCGTGGGCCTGTTGTTCGCCAGCCGCTGGTTGCTGCCGCGCCTGTTCCGTGAAGTCGCCGCGTCTCATTCGGCGGAGCTGTTTGTGCTGCTGGCGCTGGTGATTGTCTTGCTCACCGCCTGGCTCACCCACCTGCTGGGCCTGTCCCCTGCCCTCGGCGCGTTCCTGGCCGGCATGCTGCTGGGCGAGAGCCATTACCGACACCAGATCGAAGCCGATATCCGCCCGTTTCGCGACATCCTGCTGGGGCTGTTTTTTGTCAGCATCGGCATGCTCATCGATCTGCAGTTGTTCGTCAGCCACAGCCTGTTGATCCTCGGCCTGACGCTCACGTTGATGCTGGTCAAAGGCATGGTCGTCGCGGCGCTGGTCAAGTGGCGTGACAGCGACACCGAAACGGCCTGGCGCAGCGGCCTGGCACTGGCCCAGGGCGGCGAATTCTGTTTTGCGCTGATGGCGCAGATGCAGCAGAGCCGGTTGATTCCCGATGAGTTCAACGGCCTGCTACTGGCTGCCACCTTCTGCTCAATGCTGCTGACACCACTGCTGTTACGTGCGGCACCGGCCATCGCCCTGCGCCTGCATCGCAAGCCCAACCAACAAGTGCAACTGGAACACATCACCGCGCTCAACGCCCAACTGCATAGGCACGTGGTGATTTGCGGGTATGGCCGGGTAGGCCAGTCCATCGGGCGCTTTATGCGCCGCGAACAACAGGCGTTTATCGCCCTGGATGATGACCCCGAACGGGTGCAGGAAGCCGCCACCGAGGACAGCAGCGTGCATTACGGCGACTGCCGCCGTGGCGCTTTGCTCAGCGCCGTCGGCCTGGAACGGTCGCGGTTGGTGGTGATCGCGGTGGACAACAGCGATGTCGCGCTGGTGGTGCTCAAGGAGGCGCGGCAGATCAACCCTGACGTGCCGATTTTGGTGCGCACCCGCGATGACAGCCAGTTGGCTGAGCTCAAGGCCGCGGGCGCCAGCGAAGTGGTGCCCGAGCTGTTGGAGTCGAGCCTGATGCTCGCCTCCCATGCCCTGATCCTGCTGGGTCTGCCGGACCAACAGGTGCAGGCGCGAGTGAACGAAGTACGGCGCAACCACTATCGCCTGCTGCACGGTTTCTACCCACCGGAACACACTGACGAAGACGCGCCGATCAGTCCTGACTGACCGCGCCGATTTTGTGAATCGACAGGTCTGCGCCGTAATACTCCTGCTCCTGGCTCAAGCGCAGCCCTTGCACACGCTTGATCACACCGTACACCAGCAAGCCGCCGCCAAACGCCACGGCCACGCCCAACCCGGTGCCGATCAACTGGCTGATCAGGCTCACGCCGCCCAGCCCACCGAGGGAGGCCTGCCCGAAAATACCGCAGGCAATGCCGCCCCACACACCGCACAAGCCATGCAATGGCCACACGCCCAGCACGTCATCGATCTTCCAGCGCGACTGGGCAGCGATAAAGCACCATACGAACAAGCCACCAGCCACCACGCCCGTGACCAGCGCGCCCACCGGGTGCATCAGGTCGGAACCGGCGCAGATTGCCACCAACCCGGCCAAAGGACCGTTGTGCAGAAACCCAGGATCGTTACGGCCAATTACCAGGGCAGCCACGGTGCCACCGACCATGGCCATCAGCGAATTGACGGCCACCAGGCCACTGACGCCATTGAGGGTTTGGGCGCTCATCACGTTAAAGCCGAACCAGCCCACGATCAAAATCCACGAGCCCAGCGCCAGGAAAGGAATGCTCGACGGCGCAAACGCCACCAGACGCCCTTCACGATAACGCCCATTGCGCGGGCCCAGCAGCAACACCGCCGCCAGCGCCAGCCAGCCGCCCATGGCGTGAACCACCACGGAACCGGCAAAGTCGTGGAAGCTGGCACCAAAGGTTGCGAGCAGCCAGGCTTGCAGGCCAAGGTTGCCGTTCCACACCAGACCTTCGAAGAACGGGTAGATAAACGCCACGATCAGCGCGGTGGCACACAGCTGCGGCGCAAACTTGGCACGCTCGGCAATCCCACCGGAAATGATCGCCGGAATCGCCGCGGCAAACGTCAGCAGGAAGAAAAACTTCACCAGGCCGTAGCCATGATCGGCGCTGATCACGGCGGCCGGTTGCAGGAAGCTCACACCGTAGGAGATCCAATAGCCTATAAAGAAATAGGCCAGCGTTGAAATCGCAAAATCACTGAGGATTTTCGACAAGGCATTGACCTGGTTCTTCTGCCGTACCGTGCCAACCTCAAGGAAGGCAAAGCCGGCGTGCATGGCCAGCACCATGACCGCGCCAATCAGAATGAACAAGGTGTTGGAACTGTGGACGAGGGTGTCCACCGCGCTTTGCAAGTTTTCCATGGAGGTTGGCAGGCCTGCGTCAAGGCAAAAAGCACCAAAGCGGTTCAAGCCAGGGTTTCGCGCACTAAATTGGCACCGCCGGCCTCGCCCTTCTTCAGAGGGCGTGAACCGCTTTAGCGCAGCGATCAACACAACAGGCCGTTGCCGACAGGGTTTTTCCGCGAAATTAAGTGATTTAGGGTAAGGTTTTCCAAGGTTCTCACCTCGACCGCCCGGATTCAGCGCAGGCTCCAGGGCCTGCGCACCAAGGCAAAGCAAAAGCTGTACCACACAATTGCACTGAACCTTCAGCCCACGGCGCGACTCGAAACCACACGTACAGATCAGCTACCCACGGAGATAACCATGGCCGGTAAAACAGCAAAGACTGCTCAAGAGATACTGATGGAGGATTTTCAAACCCTGGTCAGCGATACCGAAAAGCTGCTGGACGACACTGCCGTGCTGGCCGGTGACCAGGCTGACGAGCTGCGCACCAAGATCCACGAGAGCCTGCTCAAGGCCCGCGAGACCCTGCAACTGACCGAAGACTCATTGCGCGAGCGCGGCCAGGCGGCGATCACTGCCACTGAAGACTACGTGCAAGCCAACCCATGGCAGTCAGTCGGCATTGCTGCCGGCGTAGGCTTTTTGATCGGTCTATTGGCTACAAGGCGCTAACCATGTCTATCGGCGAATCCAGCTCATCCACGAGCGCACATTCCTCAGCAAGCGGTTCAACTTCCCGACGCCTGGGCGCAGCTGTGCTGGGCTTGCTGCACAGTCATGTCGAGTTGTTCGGCATTGAATTACAAGAGCAAAAGGCCCGTACTGTCAGCCTATTGCTATTTGCTGGCCTGGCATTGGTGTTTGCCCTGCTGTTGCTGGTGGGGTTGTCGACGCTGGTGATGATCCTGGTGTGGGACACGGGCTATCGCCTGACCGGCATCATCTGCCTCTGCGTGTTCTACAGCCTGGCCGCTGCGTTCTGCGGTGTGCGCTTGAAGGCGGCGGTATTCGATGAGTCCACGCCCTTCCACGCCACGCTCGAAGAACTGGCCAATGACCGGGAGCGCCTGCTGCCATGAGCATGACTGAAATCCCGCAAAATACTTCTCGCCGAGAAATGCGCAAAGCCTTGATTCGCCTGCGCATGGAAATGCACCGCCAGGAAATCCGTCATGAGTCCCAACAACTCATGGCGCCCCTGCACAAAATGCGCAACATGCGCCACAACTGGCAGGACAGCCTGGGCATCAAGCACGCGCCGTTGTGGGGCGTGGCGGCGGTTACGCTGATGGGCTTCTTTACCGGCAAGGGCGCCAAGGGCGGCAGTATCAGCAGCATCACGCGCCTGGTGCGGCTAGGTGCCGGCTTGATCCCCCTGATCAAGTTGGCCATGCAAGGCTCTTCGCGCAAAAGCTGACCCTCGTGAGCCGATGACCGCAATGACCAGACACCTGCTGGTCATTGCGGTTTTTTGCGCTGCCTGTTAATTGATACCGACGCGGCCGACCGCTGGATTCGCTTGCCCTTGAAGGCCGAACCGGGAAGCTGGAACTGTCATTCACACTACGGAGAGCCTGCGCCTTGGATTGGCCCACCCTGCTAACCCGCGAACGTCTTGGAAAACCCCTGCACAGCCCTGAAGAACTGGGCCGCAGCCCCTTCCACAAAGATCACGACCGCATTATTTTCTCCGGCGCGTTCCGGCGCCTGGGACGCAAGACCCAAGTGCATCCGGTCTCGAGCAACGACCATATCCACACACGCTTGACCCACTCCCTGGAAGTCAGCTGCGTGGGGCGCTCACTCGGCATGCGCGTGGGCGAAACCCTGCGCAGCTCCCTGCCCGACTGGTGCGACCCCAGCGACCTGGGCATGGTGGTGCAATCGGCCTGCCTGGCCCATGACATCGGCAACCCGCCATTCGGGCATTCCGGCGAAGACGCCATTCGCCACTGGTTCCAACAGGCCGCCGGGCGAGGTTGGCTGGATGGCATGAGCAGCGCCGAACGCAATGACTTCCTTAACTTCGAAGGCAATGCCCAGGGCTTTCGGGTACTTACCCAACTTGAATACCACCAGTTCGACGGCGGCACGCGGCTGACCTACGCCACCTTGGGCACGTACCTCAAATACCCCTGGACTGCCCGTCACGCCGACTCGCTGGGCTACAAGAAACACAAGTTCGGCTGTTACCAGAGCGAGTTGCCAATTCTTGAGCAGATCGCTCACAAGCTTGGCTTGCCCCAGTTAGAGGAACAACGGTGGGCGCGTCACCCGCTCGTCTACCTGATGGAGGCAGCCGACGACATCTGCTACGCGTTGATCGACCTGGAAGATGGTCTGGAAATGGAGCTTCTGCAGTACAGCGAAGTGGAGTCGTTGTTGCTCGACCTGGTCGGTGATGACCTGCCACAAACCTATCGCCAGCTGGGTCCATTGGACTCTCGCCGCCGCAAGCTGGCGATCCTGCGTGGCAAAGCCATCGAGCACCTGACCAATGCGGCTGCGCAGGCGTTTGTCGAACAGCAGGACGCCCTGCTGGCCGGCACGCTGCAGGGAGACCTGGTGGAGCATATGCACGGCCCGGCAAAGCGCTGCGTGCTGGATGCCAAAGACATGGCGCGCAAGAAAATTTTCCAGGACAAGCGCAAGACATTGCATGAAATCGGCGCTTACACCACCCTGGAAATCCTGCTGAACGCGTTCTGCGGCGCGGCACTTGAACAACATGGCGGGCGAACACCGTCGTTCAAGAATCGGCGCATTCTCGATTTGCTGGGCAACAGCGCACCGGACCCCGCCTGGCCACTGCACGCCTCGTTCCTGCGAATGATCGACTTCATTGCTGGTATGACCGACAGCTACGCCACCGAAATGGCACGGGAAATGACTGGGCGTTCCAGCCCTCAGTAACGCTTGCATCCGACCGCCTGTTCCCTGAAAAGAATTGCCCTACGATGGGAACAGAGCGAACTGATCGAATTCGTACAAGCATCCGAAGAATAATCACGCGTTCCCAACCGACCGAGCAATTCTACTGCCCCCATCGACGCTTGCCTCACTGTGTGCTTTCTATGCCCAGATACTCTCTTCGTATTCTTTTGGTGGAGGATCACCCGTTTCAACTTCTGGCCACCCAATGCCTGCTCAACAGCTTCGGCTTCGATCAACTGACTGCGGTGGAAAACGCAGAGCAGGCCATACGCACAATGAGCCAGTCCGAACATCCCTTTGACCTGATGTTGTGCGACCAATGCCTGCCCGACCTGCCCGGACTTGAACTAGTGGAAATCGCCAGCCGTCGGCGCTTCATTACCAGCGCTATTCTGTTAAGCGGGTTACCCACGCCAGAACTGATGAGCCTGACAAAACAAGCCTCGCAACGAAGTCTTCCGCTTCTTGGCTATTTATCAAAACCGTTGAACAAGGACGAACTTGAAAAGTTAATCGGCTTAACCTTTACCCGCCCTACGTAGGATTTTAAACATCTTCTTCGACGAAATACGCTACGAAGCCCGCCGTAAAAACTCAAGCCTATCACCATGCCACGATTGCGTTCGAAACGCTCACATGCTCTGTCACGACTACCCATCAACTTGTAGGCGTATACCTTTTTAATTGTAGGAACTTTCCTGTTTTGCATCTACTGCTCGTGCGCTTCATGCCGTGCCCTTATCTTCTGAGCTAATGTGCCCGCTTTATTTGCACCTGCATGGAATGTGATTATGAACTCAGTTTTTATTATCGATGACCACCCCGTTATCCGGCTTGCTATTCGAATGTTGCTGGAGCACGAAGGTTACAAGGTCGTCGGCGAAACAGACAACGGGTGCGATGCCATACAAATGGTCCGTGAGTGCCTTCCAGACTTGGTGATTCTGGATATCAGCATCCCGAAACTCGACGGTCTCGAGGTGCTCTGCCGATTCAATGCCATGAACACCTCCATGAAGACCCTGGTGCTCACGGCCCAGTGCCCGACGCTATTTGCTACGCGGTGCATGCGCTCGGGCGCCGAAGGCTACGTGTGCAAGGAGGGTGACCTGAGCGAATTGCTGAGCGCCATCCGCGCTGTCCTGTCCGGCTACAACTACTTCCCCAGCCAGGCATTGAGTGGCCCCGGAGCCGAAGGCATGGATGTCCAGGAGCTGGAATTGTTCAAGTCAGTTAACGACCGAGAGCTGATGGTCCTGCAACTTTTTGCGCAAGGTCGCACTAACAAGGAAATTGCCAAAGGTATGTTTTTAAGTAACAAGACGGTCAGTACTTATAAAAAGAGACTCATGCAGAAACTCAAAGCCAAATCCTTGGTAGAACTCATCGAGATGGCAAAACGAAACGCGCTAGTGTGAGAAAGCGGATGCCCAGGCGTATAAAGGACTATCTGATTATATTAAGTGCCGGTTTGTACTTCAGCACTACCGTGCTGGCGGAGCACCAAACCAGCCCGGAACGTTTCACCCTCTTGAGTCGTGCGGGAGCTGTTCAACTGGACACTCATTTTGACAAGGCCCAGCGCCAGTGGCTGCAGAACAAACGTGAACTCACGCTGGGGACATCCACACCTGATTACCCGCCCTTCGACCTCACTTCCAGCGGCCATGATTACGAAGGCCTTACCGCCGACTACGCAGGATTACTGGCCAAGGCACTCTCCCTGCCAATCAATGTGATGCGCTACCCCTCCCGAGCGGCGGCCATTCGCGCCCTGGAAGACGGGGAAATTGACCTGCTGGGCTCCTCAAACGGGTTTGAAGCTGCGATGCCAAATCTTATCCTCTCCGAACCCTATGCCGTGGACCAGCCGGTGCTGGTCACGCGCGAGGGAGAAACCCGCAGCCTCAGCGAAGGCCTCGATGGGCTGCGCCTGAGCCTTGTCTATCACTACCTGCCGCTCAATGAGGTGGAGAAGCTGTACCCCAAGGCGAGCATCCGCGCCTACCCGTCCTATCAGAATGCCTTGAATGCAGTGGCCTTCGACCAGGCGGATGTGTTTCTCGGTGACACCATTTCCACCCATTACATGATCAACAAGGGCTATCTCAAGAACATTCGCATGGCCAACTTCGGCAAACATGAAGCTTATGGTTTCAGTTTTGCCACGCGCCAGGACAACCGGATGCTCCTCAGCATTGTCGATTCAGCCCTGGCCTCAGTGCCCATCAACGAAAGGGACAGTATTGCCAAGCGCTGGAGCGCCGGCAGCGACATCCTGCTGACCGACAAGAAGCTGCAACTGACCCAGCGCGAAGAGCGCTGGCTCAAAGAGCATCCGGTGGTCACCGTGGTCGTCAACGAAACTTTCGCGCCCCTGACGTTCTTTGATGCAGACGGCAACTTCCGCGGCATCACCGCCGACTTGCTGGAGTTGATTCGCTTGCGCACCGGGCTGCGTTTTTCGGTGCAGCGCGGGCGCGATGTCAACGCGATGATCGACCAGGTCGCGACCCAGAAAGTCGATATGATCGGCGCCATCGTGCCCAGCAACGAACGAGATTCGCAGCTCAATTTCAGCCGCCCCTACCTGGAAAACTCCTATGTATTGTTGACACGCAGAGAGCAAGGTGCCCCCTCGAACATGGAGCAGATGGCAGGAAAGCGTCTGGCAATCACCCGAGGCAACCCGCTGGCCGCGACCTTGAGCAAAGACTTCCCGCAGGTTCAACTGGTGGAAACCAGTGATACGTTCAGAGCATCGGAGCTGCTCGCACAGGGACAAGTGGATGGGGCAGTGAATACCTTGGTGATCGCCAACTATTTCCTGTCATCCCAGGTCTTCCAGGATAAATTGCAAATAAGCGCCAGCATCGGCACGACCCCAGCGACCTTCTCTCTTGCTACCTCGCGCCAAGCCACGGAATTGAGCTCGATACTCGACAAGGCGCTGCTCAGCATTGCCCCGGATGAAATGGGCGTAATCAACAGTCGCTGGCGTGGCTACACCGCCGCATCGGACAGCTACTGGCGTAATTACCATCAACTGATCGCGCGAATCATCATCGGCACCGGGCTGTTGCTATTGATATCCCTGGCCTGGAACGCCTACATGCGTCGCCAGATCAAGCATCGAAAAATGGCCGAACGCGCCCTCAACGATCAGTTCGAGTTCATGCGTGCACTGGTCAATGAAACGCCCCATCCGATCTACGTGCGGGACCGCAATGGGTTGTTGCAGACCTGTAACGACAGCTACCTGCAGGTGTTCGACGTCAAGCGCGAAGAGGTGATCGGCAAAAGCGTGACCCAGATGACCATGGCGCTGGCGTCGGAGGCAGCCCAATATCATGCTGACTATCTGCGTGTGGTGGCCGAGGGTAACCCGCTGATCCTCGATCGCAGCCTGCATATCCACGACAAGAAACTGACCATCTATCACTGGATCCTTCCCTACCGCGACTCTACGGGTGAAGTCCAGGGCATCATCGGTGGCTGGATCGATATCAGTGACCGACGCCAGCTATTCGATGAACTACGCGCTGCCAAGGAGCGCGCCGACGAAGCCAACCGCGCCAAGAGCACGTTCCTGGCTACCATGAGCCACGAGATTCGCACCCCGATGAACGCTGTGATCGGCATGCTCGAACTGACGCTCAAGCGCGCCGACCAAGGACACCTTGACCGTCCGGCGATCGAGGTGGCGTACAACTCGGCCAGAGACCTGCTGGAGCTGATCGGTGACATTCTCGACATCGCGCGTATCGAGTCCGGCCGCCTCAGCCTGGCGCCGGAGCGCGTCAACCTGCGGGAGGTAATTGAATCAGTGGTGCGCGTCTTCGACGGTCTCGCACGGCAGAAAACCCTCAGCCTGCTACTGGAGTTCAAACCCGACCTGAACGATATCGAGGTGCTGATAGACCCGCTGCGCTTCAAGCAGGTGCTATCGAACCTTGTGAGCAACGCGATCAAGTTCACCGAACAAGGGCAGGTCAAGATCAAGGTCGAGCTGCAGCCTACCCAGGCCCCGGAGCAGATCGAGCTGAAACTGGTGGTGGAAGACACCGGCATCGGCATCAGCCGGGATGATCAACAGCGCCTGTTCGAACCCTTTGCCCAGGCGGACAATTCCGGGCAACTGGCGCGCAGTGGCGCGGGCCTGGGGCTGGTGATCTGCCGCAGCCTATGCGCGATGATGGGCGGCCAATTGAGCCTGAGCAGCGTGCCCATGGTAGGCACCCAAGTACACGTCAACCTGAGCATGCCTCGCCTGCAAGCGATCCAGGCGGTGGGTGAACACACGCCGCCAACGCCGGCCACCGCACGGGTGCTTAACGTACTGGTGGTAGACGACCACCCGGCGAATCGCCTGCTGATGTGCCAGCAATTGGGCTACCTGGGGCATAAATTCATCGCTGCCGAGCACGGGGCCGCAGGGTTTCAGGCCTGGCGTAAAGAGCATTTCGACCTCGTAATTGCCGACTGCAACATGCCCATCATGAATGGCTACGAACTGAGTCGTTCAATCCGAGAGTATGAGCAACGCGAACAATTGGTGCCCTGCGTGGTACTGGGCTTTACGGCCAACGCCCAGCCCGAGGAAAGGCAACGGTGCGTGCAAGCCGGCATGGATGACTGCCTGTTCAAACCCATCAGCCTTACTGTATTAGAGCGCCAACTGGCACATATCGCCCCTGAAGCCGTGCCCCAACGGCTGGATCTCGAATGCCTGGAAGCGCTGACCGGCGGTGATCCACAGTTGAGTCGACGCTTGCTGGAGGAGCTGCTGAGCAGCAGCCTTCACGACCGCAGGGTCCTTGTCGAACTGCGGGATCGACACGCGTCCCCCTCGGACATCATTGAGCAAGCCCACAAGATCAAGGGTGCCGCCCGCATCGTTCAAGCCCATTCGTTGGCGGGGCAATGCGAAGCCTTGGAGCAAACCTGTTCTCGCAATGAGGAGTGGGCCGTGATCGAAAGCGGCATCAGGGCCCTGGAACAGCTCATGCTGGAATTGGAGAAGATGCTGCGGGTTCAACTCGATGAGCTGCAAGCCCCATAGCAACAGGGCCCGTCGTGGCGGGAGCGAGCAAATGCGCTCCTACCGCGACCAGCATAAGTACCCACCGCTTCAGCAGTCGGTCAACTGCAGGAAAATCTCCGCCAGCCGCTCAATCCCCACCTGGTCCTGAGGGGTAAACCGGCCCAGCAATGGGCTGTCGAGATCAAGGACACCAATCAGTTGGCCGTCCTTGACCAATGGCACCACCAATTCACTGTTCGAAGCGCTGTCGCAGGCGATATGGCCTGGGAACGCGTGCACGTCCTCCACGCGCTGGGTTCTCCGTGAGGCCGCAGCCGCACCACACACGCCGCGACCAAACGGAATGCGCACACAGGCGATCTGCCCCTGAAAGGGCCCAAGCACCAGCTCTTCGTTACGATTGAGGTAAAAGCCAGCCCAGTTCAAGTCATCCAACTGGTTGAACAGGAACGCGGAAAACTGCGCACTGTTGGCAATAAAATCGCGCTCATCAGCCAGCAGTGACTCCAGTTGCGCGCAGAGCATGGCATAGCCATCAAGGCCGCTGCCGGCCTGTTGTAAATCGATCATGGTTGACGTTCCAGCAATTTAAGACCCACCCAGTAACGGGCGAATTGGTAGGCGCACCGGCCATTGCGGTTGCCGCGCCCAGTGGCCCAACGCACCGCGAGAACGTCAAGCTGCTCATCGCGTTGCCACTGCAAGCCGGCCTTGCTGGCCAACTCACCGATCCAGTGTTCCACCACATCCAGGAAATGTTCCTGGGTAAAAGGGTAGAATGACAACCACAAGCCAAAACGATCCGACAAGGCAATCTTGTCTTCAACCGCCTCGCTCGGGTGCAATTCGCCATCCACGCGTTTCCAGTTGTCATTGTCGCTCTGGTTTTCCGGCACAAGGTGGCGACGGTTGGACGTGGCGTACAGCAGCACGTTTTCCGGCGCCTGTTCCAGGGAACCATCCAGCACGCTCTTGAGCACGCGATAGTCACCTTCGCCGGCCTCGAACGATAGGTCATCGCAAAACAAAATGAAGCGTTGTGGTAGCTTGATCAGTTGCTCGACCACCCGCGGCAGGTCAGCCAGGTGGTCCCGCTCGATCTCGATAAGACGCAGGCCGGCGTTGGCGTGCTGGGCGAGCAAGGCCCGGACCATGGAAGACTTGCCGGTGCCACGCGAACCCCATAACAGGGCGTGGTTGGCGGGCAACCCGTCGAGGAACTGTTGGGTGTTGCGCGCCAGTTGTTCACGTTGTTTGTCGACACCGATCAGGTCCGACAGGCGCATGTCCAGGCTCACTTCCAACGGTAACAGGAAGCCATTGCGACCTTCGCGCTGCCAACGGGCGGCCAGGCATTGATGCCAGTCGATCGCCTGGCGTGGGGCGGGTAACAACGGTTCCAGGCGAGCCAGCACCGCATCGGCGCGCTCAAGAAAGGCATTCAATCGAGAATCCACAGCTATTCCTCTGGCAACTTCTTGCAAAAGATGGCGTATTGGCAACCCTGCGGCAAACTGCAGGGCTGCATCAAACAAACGATTCATGCCGGGCAAGCCAAAGCTTGTGGATGTTCAGCTATGCTTGCCGGGCGAAGGGAAACGCTAAGTGGTTCAACACTCGATGGATATCAAGTTCGCCCACCGCTTGTCTTATAAACAAGCCAGATTGACTGTGCTGGTCGGTTTCGTCTTGGGAACCCTGCTCAGTCTGATCCAAATCGGCATTGATTATGCCAGTGAAGACGCATCCATCAACCGTGAAATACGCTCACTGATTGAAATCAGCCATAACCCGGCGTCAAGAATCGCCTACAACATCGATGCCGAACTCGCCCAGGAACTGACCTTGGGCCTGCTGCACTCCCCCGCCATCATCCGCGCGCAGTTGATCGACAACAATGGTGTGGTGCTGGCCGACGTCAACCGTCCGCGCAAGGAAAGCAACTATCGGCCGGTCAGCGACTTTCTGTTTGGTGCCAATCGCCAATTCGAAGACCGGCTGTTTCTCAGCCATATGCCCAACGACTCCCTTGGTGTGCTACGCCTGGACGTCGATACTTATGCCTTTGGCAGCCGTTTCCTGCATCGCGCCGAGATCACTCTGCTCAACGGTTTCGCCCGCAGCCTGCTGCTCACCGGGATTTTGCTCGGCCTGTTCTACGTAATGCTCACCCAACCGCTGGTGCGCATTATCCGCGAGCTGAGCACACGCAAACAGGCGCGCCTGGATTGCCCACCGGGGCATGAACACGATGAAATCGGCGTGCTCGTCAGCGTCGCCAACCAACAATTCGAAAACATGGAAACCGAGATCCAGCAACGGCGCCATGCCGAAGATCGCCTCACGGAGTATTTGGGGCAACTGGAAAATATCGTTTCTGCGCGCACCCTCGAACTCAAGGCCAGCAACCAACGCTTGAGCCAGTCCAACGATGAGCTGGAGGCGGCGAAAATGACTGCGCTGGGCATGGCTCAGGCACGGGCAGCATTCCTGGCCAATATGAGCCATGAAATTCGTACGCCGCTCAATGGGTTGCTGGGCATGATTGCCCTCTCACTGGATAGCCCGCTGACCGCGGAACAGCGCCAGCAACTGTCCATTGCCCATGACTCAGGCAAAGTGCTGGTGGAGTTGCTCAACGATATTCTTGACCTGTCCAAGTTCGACGCCGGCCAGCTGGAACTGGAGCATATCCCGTTCGACCTGGGTTCATTGGTGGAAGACACCGCCAACCTGCTCTCGCAAAATGCCGCTCCGAGCGTGGAGCTGACCTGCCTGATCGACCCGCAATTTCCCGCCCAGGTGGTCGGCGACCCTACCCGTGTGCGGCAGATCGTCAGTAACTTGCTCTCCAACGCCTTGAAGTTCACCCGCTTTGGCCGCGTCGATGTGCGCCTGCGCGCCTTGGAAGGTCGGGTCAGCATTGAAGTGTGCGATACCGGCATTGGCATCGCCCAGGAAGCCCAGGTGAAAATCTTCCAGCCGTTCACCCAGGCCGGCGCTGGCATTACCCGCCAGTTTGGCGGGACGGGATTGGGCCTGGCGTTGACTCATAACCTGTGCGAAGCCATGCAAGGCCGCTTGAGTATCAGCTCGGAGGTGGGCTTTGGCAGCCAGTTCTGCGCCGACCTCCCACTGCCCGCGCATTTGCCTGCCATGCGCTATGCACCGCTCACGGGCGAGGTGATCGCCATCACCAACGCCGGCGGCGGGCTGACGGAGCTGCTCACCACGCTATTGCCCTCTTGGGGGCTGACCCCGCGCTGCTATTCCCAGGACGATGATTTGAGCGGGCTGGCGCCCGACCTGTTGATCACCGACTGCCCTGAATGCTTGTTCCGCTTGCGCCCGGGCATCAGCGCGCCGATTCTGCTGGTTACCGCCTATGGCAACTTTTTGCCCAGCGAAGAAGTCACGGCCCTGGCGCCGCTGCAGCAACAAGCGCGCCCATTGAGCCGCAACGCGCTGTACCAGATCCTGCAACGCAACCTGCGCAGCGGCGCGCAACTGGTGCTCGACCCGGTCCAGATAGAAACCGCACCGCTTGCGCACCGCGCGCGCATCCTGCTGGTGGAGGACAACGCGGTCAATCAACTGGTGGCCAAGGGCATGCTCAGCAAACTCGGGTGTGAGGTGATCGTCGCAGCCCATGGCGGCGAAGCCCTCAAGCTTCTGGAGGACCAGCGCTTCGACTTGGTGTTGATGGACTGCAACATGCCTGTGATGGATGGCTATGAGGCCAGCCGACAAATTCGCCGGAGCGGGCGTTGGCCGGACTTGCCCATTGTTGCCTTGACCGCCAACGCGATGGCCGAAGAACGCGAGCGTTGCCGGGCCGCTGGAATGAACGATTACCTGGCCAAGCCGTTTCGCCGGGAAGAACTCAACGCCTTACTGGAACTGTGGGTACCGAAGACAACCAGCCTCTGATGGGTACTCGCAATATTGCGGTCATTTGAGCAGGGCTTCGATCTCCTGGGTCAAGTCTTGGGGCTTGGTGGTTGGCGCAAAACGCTTGACCTGCTTGCCATCACGGCCGATTAGAAACTTGGTGAAGTTCCACTTGATGTTCTTGGAACCCAGCAGGCCCGGGGCCTGTTTTTTCAACTGCACAAACAACGGGTGGGCATCGCTGCCATTGACGTCGATTTTCTTGAACAGCGGAAAACTGACGCCGAAGTTCAGCTCGCAGAACTCGGATATCGCGCCTTCATTGCCGGGTTCCTGCTTGCCGAACTGGTTGCAGGGAAAGCCGAGCACCACCAGCCCCTGGTCCTTGTATTGCTGCCAAAGTTGCTCGAGGCCCTTGTACTGCGGGGTGAAGCCGCATTTGCTCGCGGTGTTGACCACCAGAATGGCCTTGCCGGCAAAATCGGCCAAGGTCTTTTGCTCACCCTTGATGGTGGTGCAAGGGATGCTCAGCAGGGAGTCGCTCATGGCAATGCCTCAAGTCAGGGAAAGAAGAGCCTTATTTGTAGGAGCGAGCTTGCTCGCTCCTACATAGGCCATGAAGCCTAGCGCGGCACCAGCTCCAGGCATACCGAATTGATGCAGTAGCGCAGGCCCGTCGGCGGGGGGCCGTCCGGGAACACATGCCCCAAGTGTGCATCACACTTGGCGCAGGTGACTTCGGTGCGAATCATGCCGTGGCTGACATCGCGGATCTCGACCATCGCGCTGTCGGCGATCGGCTCATAGAAACTGGGCCAGCCACAGCCGGAATCAAACTTCGCCTTGGAATCGAACAGCGGCTCGTTGCAGCAGATGCAGTGGTAGACGCCGTCGGTCTTGGTGGCGTTGTACTTGCCGCTGAACGGTCGCTCGGTACCCTTGAGACGGCACACGTTGTACTGCTCCGGGTCGAGCATCGCCTTCCATTCATCTACAGTTTTCTGCAACTTATCCATCGGTACACCTCGGCAACTGAAAAACCCTGATCTGTGTCTTTTCCATGGATCAGGCGGCACGTATGATTGCGCCTCTTCAAAACGCCAGTCTGGCACCCGCGCCATCGGCATTCAAACGTATTTATGGGTGCGGGCCGTGCAGGCTTCACCCTACGGTAGTGCCTACGCCGTCGGGATCGTTCATTTTCAGGATCACATCGCCATGCAGGTCAGCAAATCGAACAAGCTCGCCAACGTCTGCTATGACATTCGCGGCCCGGTGCTCAAGCACGCCAAACGCCTGGAAGAGGAAGGCCATCGCATCCTCAAGCTGAACATTGGCAACCCGGCGCCGTTTGGTTTCGAAGCGCCGGACGAAATCCTCCAGGATGTGATCCGCAACCTGCCGACCGCCCAGGGTTACAGCGACTCCAAGGGCCTGTTCAGCGCGCGCAAGGCGGTGATGCAGTACTACCAGCAGAAGCAGGTCGAAGGCGTCGGCATCGAGGACATCTACCTGGGCAACGGCGTGTCCGAGCTGATCGTGATGTCCATGCAGGCGTTGCTCAACAATGGCGATGAAGTCCTGGTGCCAGCCCCGGATTACCCGCTGTGGACCGCCGCCGTGACCTTGGCGGGCGGCCACCCGGTGCATTACCTGTGTGATGAGGGCGCCGACTGGTTCCCGGACCTGGCCGACATCAAGGCCAAGATCACGCCCAACACCAAGGCCCTGGTGATCATCAACCCGAACAACCCCACTGGCGCCGTGTACTCCAGGGAAGTATTGCTGGGCATGCTGGAACTGGCGCGTCAGCACAACCTGGTGGTGTTCTCCGACGAGATCTACGACAAGATCCTCTACGATGACGCCGTGCATATCTGCACCGCCTCCCTGGCCCCGGACCTGCTGTGCCTGACCTTCAATGGCCTGTCCAAGTCCTACCGCGTGGCGGGTTTCCGCTCCGGCTGGATCGCCATCTCCGGCCCCAAGCACAATGCGCAAAGCTACATCGAAGGCATCGACATGCTGGCCAACATGCGCCTGTGCGCCAACGTACCGAGCCAGCACGCGATCCAGACCGCCCTCGGCGGCTACCAGAGCATCAACGACCTGATCCTGCCCCAAGGTCGCCTGCTGGAGCAACGCAACCGCACCTGGGAGTTGCTCAACGCTATCCCCGGCGTGAGCTGTGTGAAGCCCATGGGCGCGCTTTATGCGTTCCCGCGGATCGACCCGAAAGTCTGCCCGATCCTCAACGACGAGAAGTTCGTGCTCGACCTGCTGCTGTCGGAAAAACTGCTGGTCGTGCAAGGTACCGCCTTCAACTGGCCGTGGCCGGATCACTTTCGCGTGGTGACCTTGCCACGTGTGGATGACCTGGAGATGGCGATTGGTCGCATCGGTAACTTCCTGAAGTCCTATCGCCAGTAAGGCAATTGACGCTGTGCGACTCACAAAGAGTCGTACAGCGATTATCTGGCAACACTTCTGTGTCACTTACTTGCGGTTGTACTTCATTTGGCCCCTGCCAATGACGTGCCCCCTATAATCACGGGGCGACAGGGTAGCATCGGGTCGATCAGGGCTGACAATACAGGTCGGAAAATCCCTTCAAGGCCCTACGCCAACGGTGTAGGACACAGTTTGAAATAGTCCCCCGGTTGAATCACCCCATGCCGCACCTTATATACCCCGCAGTGAGCGACATATTAAGCATGAGGAGAATTCTACAACCATGATGCGCATCCTGCTGTTCTTGGCCACTAACCTGGCAGTCGTACTGATTGCCAGCGTCACCCTGAGCCTTTTTGGCTTCAACGGGTTCATGGCGGCCAATGGGGTTGATCTGAACCTCAATCAGCTGCTGATTTTCTGTGCAGTCTTTGGTTTTGCCGGTTCGCTGTTCTCGCTGTTCATCTCCAAGTGGATGGCAAAGATGAGCACCAGCACCCAGATCATTACGCAACCCCGCACTCGCCATGAACAATGGCTGATGCAAACCGTGGAGCAGTTGTCTCAAGAAGCAGGCATCAAAATGCCCGAAGTCGGGATTTTTCCGGCTTATGAGGCCAACGCCTTTGCGACCGGCTGGAACAAGAACGACGCGCTGGTGGCCGTGAGCCAGGGCCTGCTGGAGCGGTTTTCGCCCGACGAAGTCAAGGCGGTGCTGGCCCACGAGATCGGTCACGTGGCCAACGGTGACATGGTCACCCTGGCGCTGGTACAGGGCGTGGTGAACACCTTCGTGATGTTCTTTGCGCGGATCATCGGCAACTTCGTCGACAAGGTCATCTTCAAGAACGAAGAAGGCCGTGGTATTGCCTACTTCGTGGCGACCATTTTCGCCGAGCTGGTCCTGGGCTTCCTGGCCAGCGCCATCGTGATGTGGTTCTCGCGCAAACGCGAGTTCCGCGCAGATGAAGCCGGCGCACGCCTGGCGGGCACCAGCGCAATGATCGGCGCGCTGCAACGCTTGCGCTCCGAACAGGGTCTGCCGGTGCATATGCCCGACAGCCTGACCGCCTTCGGCATCAACGGCGGCATCAAGCAGGGCCTGGCTCGCCTGTTCATGAGCCACCCGCCGCTGGAAGAGCGGATTGACGCATTGCGTCGCCGCGGCTGATAGCCGGATGACTCGACAAGGGGCGATCTAATCGCCCCTTTTTTGTGCCTGCTGATTTCCCCGCTCGCTCCTACAAAAGAAAAGGCCTTTTAGAGCCTGGTCAGCCGATAAGCACGCTCTTCAAGGCGAGTCACTCCGTCCTGCACGAACTTCCAGCTCTCCCCCAGGATGTCTCGCTCCTCCAGCCGCTCCAACGCCCAATGCGGTGCTAGCAGCACCTGCACTTCCTCGTCCGAGACAGCAAAGGGTGGGCCGGCTTTCTGCGCCTGGTGGTAATCGAGGGTAACCAGCAACCCCTGGCAGCCGGACGGCAGCAAGGCATTCAGGTGCTCGGCGTATTGCGCACGCATCAGCGGAGGCAATGCAATCAACGCGGCGCGATCATATACGCCGCGGCAACCGACCAGCGCCTGCGCATCCAGGCTGAAGAAATCGCCACACCACAGTTCGATCTGGCCCGCCTGGTAGACCTTGAAGACGCCCTTATGACTGACGTGCGGCACCAGCCCCTGCTCGCTGAAGAACGCCTCAACCGCGTGCTCCGACAGCTCGACGCCTATTACCGGGTACCCCTGGCTCTCGAGCCATACCAAGTCCAGGCTTTTGCCACACAACGGCACCAGCACCTTTGCCCCCTCGGGCAACCCCAACACGGGCCAGTGCCGTTGCAAGTAGGGATTGACCTCGCGCTGATGGAAACCGATCTGATTGCTCGCCCAGCGGTCCTGCCAAAATTCAGGCTGCATGAATCACTCCGAAAATTCGATCATAAGGCGCTAAACTTATATTAGATTTAGATCAATGATCTGATTGAAGATGGCTTTATCTTAACCCTCAGGACCCGCTCATGCTCCCCAGCCTGTTTATCTCCCACGGCTCGCCCATGCTGGCCTTGCAACCCGGCGCCAGTGGCCCCGCGCTACAGCGCCTGGCTGCCGAGCTACCACGCCCCAAAGCCATTGTGGTGGTGTCGGCGCATTGGGAAAGCTCGGAACTGCTGGTCAGCGGCGGTGCTGCCCCCGAAACCTGGCACGACTTTGGCGGCTTTGCGCGCGAGTTGTTTGCGGTGCAATACCCCGCGCCGGGTGACCCACAGCTGGCCAGTGAGATCGTCGAGCTGCTGCACGCCGACGGTCTGGCTGTCAGCATTGATGAACATCGGCCCTTCGACCATGGCACTTGGGTCCCGCTGTCGCTGATGTACCCAGCAGCGGACATCCCGGTGGTGCAAGTCTCGCTGCCCAGCCGCCTGGGCCCCGCCCTGCAAACCCGCGTGGGGCATGCGCTCGCCAGCCTGCGCGAACAGGGTGTGCTGCTGATTGGCTCCGGCAGCATCACCCATAACCTGGGCGAACTGGACTGGCGCGCAGGGCCGGAAACGATCACCCCGTGGGCGCGGGAGTTTCGCGACTGGGTGGTCGACAAACTGGCGACCAATGACGACGCCGCCTTGCATGACTATCGGCGCCAGGCGCCACATGCCGTGCGCAGCCATCCCAGCGATGAGCATTTGCTGCCGCTGTACTTTGCGCGAGGTACGGGCGCAGATTTCAGCGTAGCGCACCAGGGCTTCACACTGGGCGCCCTGGGCATGGACATCTATCGTTTTGGCTGACACCGCCACACCTGTGGGAGCTGGCTTGCCTGCGATAGCGGTGTATCAGTCACACACTGGCTTGCTGACTCATCGTTATCGCAGGCAAGCCAGCTCCCACAGTTGATCGCCTCGGAGACTACAACATGAGGCAAAAAAAATCCCCGAACCAGTCGGGGATTTTTTATGTGCGATCAATCAGCCCAAGGGCGGATCAATCTTCGCGGTAGCGACGCAGCTTGAGCTGCTTACCGGCAACGCGAGTGTCTTTGAGCTTGGCCAGCAGTTTTTCCAGGCCGTCTTCCGGCAGCTCCACCAGGGAGAAGCTGTCACGCACCTGGATGCGACCGATGGCTTCACGTGCCAGGCCACCCTCGTTGAGGATAGCGCCCAGCAGGTTCTTGGCCGCGATACCATCACGCGCACCCAGCGCGGTACGGCAACGAGCACGGCCTTCGGCCAATGGCACTGGAGCGCGACGCTCGCGATCACCACGGTCTGGACGGTCGCCGGAACGCTCTGGACGATCACCGCGTGGCGCGCTGTTCGGAACCAGTGGACGTTCTTTTTCGATGGCTGCCAGGGTCAGGGCCTGACCATTGGTAGCTTTGCGCAGCAGAGCTGCAGCCAGGGCACGCGGGGTGCAACCGATATCGGCAGTCAGGCGGTCCAGCAGGTCGCCGTGGGTCGATTCAGCGTCAGCCACCAGTGGCGCCAGGCTGTTGGTCAGTTTCTTGATGCGCGCATCGAGAACGGCCTGGGCATCGGGCAGGCGGACTTCGGCAACTTTCTGGCCGGTAACACGCTCGATCACTTGCAGCATGCGGCGCTCACGTGGAGTCACCAGCAGCAATGCACGGCCTTCGCGACCGGCACGGCCGGTACGGCCGATACGGTGAACGTAGGACTCTGGATCGTAAGGCATGTCAACGTTGAACACGTGGGTGATACGTGGAACGTCGAGGCCACGGGCGGCAACGTCGGTCGCCACAACGATGTCCAGACGGCCATCCTTGAGGGAGTCGATCACGCGCTCACGCTGGTTCTGGGCAATGTCACCGTTCAGCGCAGCGGCTTTGTAGCCTTTGGCTTCCAGGGCGCTGGCCAGGTCCAGGGTCGCTTGCTTGGTGCGCACGAACATGATCAGGGCGTCGAAGTCTTCGACTTCCAGCAGGCTCAATACAGCCGAGGTCTTCTGGTCAGCGTGAACCAACAGGTGAGCCTGTTCGATCGCGGTAACGGTCTGGGTCTTGGTCTGGATCTTCACGTGCTCCGGATCGCGCAGGTGGCGTTCGGCAATGGCACGGATGGACTGCGGCAGGGTAGCCGAGAACAGTACGGTCTGACGGGTCGCTGGCAGCGCCTTGAAGATGACTTCCAGGTCATCCATGAAGCCCAGCTTCAACATTTCGTCAGCTTCGTCCAGAACCAGGTGGTTCACGGTCGACAGGACTTTTTCGTCACGACGCAGGTGGTCGCACAGACGGCCCGGAGTGGCGACAACGATCTGTGCGCCATTACGGATTGCCTTGAGTTGTGGGCCCATAGGCGCGCCGCCGTAAACGGCCACAACAGTTACACCCGGCATTTGCTTGGCGTAGGTTTCAAAGGCGGTTGCTACTTGCAGCGCCAACTCACGGGTTGGCGCCAGGATCAGGGCTTGCGGCTCGCGCTTGGCAGGATCGATGCAGTGCAGAATAGGCAGGGCGAACGCGGCGGTTTTACCGGTACCGGTTTGCGCCTGGCCAATCATGTCCTTACCGGCCATGATGATCGGGATCGATTGCTGCTGAATCGCCGAAGGTTCTTCGTAGCCGGTCGCTGCGACGGCTGCAAGAATATTCGGGTTAAGATTAAAAGCGGCGAAGCCGCCGGTTTCCTGGGTCATGGGTCTGCCTCTAAGTGCATCCGCAAAGACCCATGCTCCAAAGCTGCGCATGCCGTGTTGAGACTCAAGAGTCGCCCTGGCTGCTTTGTCGGCGGGGATTTGCGAAAACGAATGAATGAAAAAGATTCGTCAAGGAAGAGTCCGCTGTGCGGACGTGCAGCCGAAGCTGACTTCGGGGAATTGCGCTACCTAAACGCGGCCCGGTTAAAGGCCGGCGCGCACTATACCGGAAATAGCTGAAAAAGGGAGCTTTTTTTATCGCCAGGCGCCGATAAACCGCACTGGGTCACGCGCTTTGCAGATCCGTGCGCCAGGGTCTATTTTTCAAAGGCCCGGCCCTGTTGGTCATCGAGCTTAAACGGTTCACCCACCCATTGAGACCCTTTGGTCTGAAACCTTACCTGCGCCCCGAGGGCACACCCGATGAATCAAGCCAGCAGTAGCCGTGTCAGCCGCGCACTTGAAGGCCATGTTCTATTGCTAGGCCTGGACCGCGTGGCCAAGCGCAACGCCTTTGACCTGGATTTGCTCAATGAACTGAGCCTGGCCTATGGCGAATTTGATCGAAACGATGACGCACGGGTGGCCGTGGTGTTTGCCCATGGCGATCACTTCACCGCAGGGCTGGACCTGGCCAATGTCAGCGGCGTAATGGCCGGCGGCTGGCAACCGCCGCTGGGAGGGTGCGACCCGTGGGGGGTGTTTGCCGGCCCGCGCGTGAGCAAACCGGTGATCGTCGCCGTCCAAGGTTACTGCCTGACCATTGGTATCGAGTTGATGCTGGCGGCGGATATCAACCTCTGCGCCAGCAATACCCGCTTTGCCCAGATGGAGGTGCAACGCGGCATCTTTCCGTTTGGCGGCGCGACATTGCGCTTTCATCAGATTGCCGGCTGGGGCAATGCGATGCGCTGGCTGCTCACCGGCGACGAATTCGACGCCCATGAGGCTCTGCGCCTGGGGTTGGTGCAGGAAGTGATGGCCAGTGAAGACCTGTTGCCCCGTGCCATTGAATTGGCCAACCGCATTGCGCGCCAGGCGCCGATGGGTGTGCAGGCCACGTTGATGTCGGCACGCCTGGCGCGTATGGAGGGTGAGGCCGTCGCAGCCGCCGCGCTACCGCCCATGGTGGACAAACTGCTCAACAGTGAGGATGCCAAGGAGGGAGTTCGGGCGATGATCGAGAAGCGGCCCGGGGTGTTCAAGGGGATTTGAACAAACTGAATTAGCCGTCGCCAGTGAGGGCCTCTTCGCGGGCAAGCCCGCTCCCACAGGGGATTGCATTTCAACACAGAGTGCAATTCGACTGTGGGCTTGCCCGCGAAAGCGTCCGAACTGACAACTAAGTTGCTGGCCGAATCGCCTTGATCAACGGCTGCAACGAATACCCCAATCGCGGCGCCAAGGCTTCGGCGCGGGCTGACAGCGCATCCAGGTCCAGCACCTGATCCAGCTCCGAAGGCACCAATAGAATCACATTGCCCTCCTTCACCGGCAGCTCCCAGTAATGCCGGTGGTACAACCCACGCAGCAACGCCGCCCCCAGCGGTTTGCCGTCATCGGTGGCCCACTGGTTGATCACCAGCCAGCCGCCGGGGTTGAGTTTCTTCTGACAGTTTTCCAGGAAGGTCCAGGCCAGATGCCCCACGCCCGGGCCGACATCGGTGTAGAGGTCGACGAAAATCAGATCGGCCGATTCAGCACTGTCGAGCAATTGCAGCGCGTCACCAATGCGGATGTACAAGCGCGGATCGTCATCCAGCCCCAGATATTCAATCGCCAGGCGCGGTACATCGGGGCGCAGCTCAATGGCTTCGACATCCTCCAGCGCCAGGAACTTGAGGCATGCCTGGGTCAACGTGCCCGCGCCCAGGCCGAGGAACAACGCACTTTCCGGCTGTTCATGGCACAACGCACCGATCAGCATCGCGCGGGTGTAGTCGTACTCCAGCCAGCTCGGGTCAGCGGTGAACACACAGCTTTGCTCGATGGCGTCGCCAAATTCGAGAAAGCGGTAATCAGCCACTTCAAGCACACGGATCATGCCGAACTCATCATGGACTTCGGCCAGCAGGCGCTCGACACGCTCCTCGCTCATCACTACTCCTAAAGGGTTTACCGCACGACAAAGGCGCGATTGTCGGCCAAGCGGCAACCACAGGTCACGCACTAATTGCTGCTAACATTGACGCCCTAACATCCACCTGCAAACGAGTTCATGATGAGCCACCCTTGGAGTCCCGATAGCTGGCGAGCCCTGCCGATCCAGCAGCAACCCCGATACCCGGACGCCGCGCACTTGGAGCAAGTGGAGCAGAGCCTGGCGAGCTACCCGCCCCTGGTGTTTGCCGGCGAAGCCCGCGAATTGCGCCGTCAGTTTGCCGAAGTGACCCAGGGTCGTGCCTTCCTGCTGCAAGGTGGCGATTGCGCCGAGAGCTTCGCCGAGTTTTCCGCCGCGAAGATCCGCGACACCTTCA
Organism: Pseudomonas sp. GW821-FHT07B01; assembly: GCF_059419065.1. Taxonomy (NCBI): domain Bacteria; kingdom Pseudomonadati; phylum Pseudomonadota; class Gammaproteobacteria; order Pseudomonadales; family Pseudomonadaceae; genus Pseudomonas; species Pseudomonas sp. GW821-FHT07B01. The sequence goes on from NZ_JBWKRA010000027.1 coordinate 77,247, forward strand.
AGGTGCTGCTGCAGATGGCCATTGTCATGACCTTCGCCGCCGGTTGCCCGGTGGTGAAAGTCGGGCGCATGGCCGGCCAGTTCGCCAAGCCACGTTCGGCCAACGATGAAACCATCGACGGCATCACCCTGCCCGCCTACCGCGGCGATATCGTCAACGGCATCGGCTTCGACGAAAAAAGCCGCGTGCCAGACCCGGACCGCCTGTTGCAGTCCTACCACCAGTCCACCGCCACCCTCAACCTGCTGCGCGCCTTTGCCCAGGGCGGTTTTGCCGACCTGCACCAAGTGCACAAGTGGAACCTGGATTTCATCGCCAACTCCGCCCTCGCCGAAAAGTACAGCCAACTGGCCGACCGCATCGACGAAACCCTGGCCTTCATGCGCGCCTGTGGCATGGACAGCTCGCCGCAATTGCGCGAAACCAGCTTCTTCACCGCCCACGAAGCGTTGCTGCTCAACTATGAACAAGCCTTCGTACGCCGCGACAGCCTGACCAACGATTACTACGACTGCTCGGCGCATATGCTGTGGATCGGCGACCGTACCCGTCAGTTGGACGGCGCCCATGTCGAGTTCCTGCGCGGGGTGAACAACCCGATCGGCGTGAAAGTCGGACCGAGCATGAACCCGGAGGACCTGATCCGCCTGATCGACATCCTCAACCCGGATAACGACCCCGGCCGCCTCAACCTCATCGCCCGCATGGGTGCAGGCAAGGTCGGCGACCATTTGCCCAACCTGATCCGTGCTGTGCAGCGCGAGGGCAAGCAAGTGCTGTGGAGTTGCGACCCAATGCACGGCAATACCATCAAGGCCAGCAGTGGCTACAAGACCCGCGACTTTGCGCAGATCCTTGGCGAAGTGAAGGATTTCTTCCAGGTGCACCAGGCAGAAGGCAGCTATGCCGGCGGGATCCATATCGAGATGACCGGGCAGAACGTCACCGAATGCATCGGCGGCGCACGACCGATCACCGAAGATGGCCTGTCAGACCGCTACCACACCCATTGTGACCCACGGATGAATGCCGATCAGTCGCTGGAGTTGGCGTTCCTGATTGCCGAGACCTTGAAACAGGTAAAGCGCTGACGTTTTATCGACGGGGATGACGCCATCGCGGGCAAGCCCGGCTCCCACATTTGAACGCGTTTTCTGTGGGAGCCGGGCTTGCCCGCGATAGGGCCTTAAAGGCTGACATCCCGGTTCAGCATCGCAGCCCTCAACCGGGCAGCACTGGGCCGCTGGCAATTGAGCTGGATCTGTTCCAGCCCTAGCCAGTCGGCCATCTTTCGCAGGTTCAAGGCCAGCGCCAACATACCTTCCTCATCCAGCCCAGGTTCTTCCTCGTGCACGGCATGCACGGCCAGGCGCCCATGGGCACGCTCGGCCCGCAGGTCGACGCGTGCGGCAATGCGTTCGTTGTGGAGAAACGGCAGGACGTAATAGCCGTACACGCGTCTTTCTTGCGGCGTGTAGATCTCCAGGCGATAGCGAAAGTCGAACAAGCGCTCGGTGCGGCTGCGCTCCCATATCAGCGAATCGAACGGCGACAACAATGCACTGGCCGGCACGTTGCGCGGCAGTTTGGGCGCCGCCAGGCAATACGCTGGTTGTTTCCAGCCCCGCACCTGGCACGCCAGCAGTTGCCCATCCTCAACCAGCTCGGCCAAGCGGTTGCGGCTGTCGGCGGGGTCGAGGCGGAAATAATCGCGCAGGTCTTTTTCGGTGGCGACACCCAATGCAGTCGCACTGTGCAACAGCAAGCCACGCTGCGCTTCACCTTCACTCATGGAGACCCTGAGCACCTCTGCGGGAATAACACGCTCGGGCAGATCATAAAGCCGCTCAAACCCTCGACGACCGGCAACCGTGACCAGGCCAGCGGCGAACAGCCATTCCAGCGCGTGCTTTTCATCACTCCAATCCCACCAGGGACCGGCACGCTCCTCGCGGGTCGACAAGCTACCCGCCCCCACGGCGCCCTGCTGTTCGACGGTGCGCAACACGCGCTGAATCGTCGCCTGTTGCTCACGGCCAAAACGTGCCATCTGCGAATAGATCCCCTGCCCTTGCCGGGCGCGCTCCATGCGCCAACCCATCAACGGGTACAGCGCCAAGGGCAGCAGTGACGCCTCATGCCCCCAGTATTCAAACAGAGAACGCCGCCGCCCCTGGCTCCAGGCCGCCTGCTCAAGAATCGATGGGGAATAAGAACCAAGGCGGGAAAACACGGGCAGGTAGTGGGAACGCACCAGCGCATTGACCGAGTCGATCTGTAAAACGCCCAGGCGTTCGATCAAGCGGTTGAGGTGCGTGGCCTTTATCTGTGCAGGCGCCTGGCGCCCGGAAAACCCTTGGGCAGCCAGCGCCATGCGTCGAGCTTGCTTGAGTGAAATACACAGGTCGGCGGGCATGGCAATCTCCATAGAACCTCGCCCCCTACCCTACTGCATCCGGGCTTATTTTCGCAGCGGATCTTCCCAGAAATGCCGATGGCTTTCCTGCTCGACGTCGGCGCGATTGAGTCCGATGTCCTTGAGTGCGTCATCGCTCAGGGTTGCCAGCATCTGCCGCTCCTGATGCAACAGCTGCCAACGAGCGAATGTGTGAAACAGCCCGGCAAACAGCCATTTATCCGTCGATATGAGACCTTTTTGACCTTTCATCTTCTCGCCCTCCAGTGGGGATGACGACAGTGTGTGCCTGGCATTATGATCAATCCAACGAATGTTTCTTATGCATTACATCTCAGAGATTGATCAATTGTCCGCCTATCCCAGTATCGACACAGACGTGCTGCGCACCTTCGTCGCCATTGCCGACCAAGGCGGTTTCACCCGCGCCGGCGAGACGGTCAATCGCACTCAATCGGCGGTCAGCATGCAGATGAAGCGTCTGGAAGAAGACGTGTTGCAGCGCAAACTATTCGAGCGCGATGGCCGGCAGGTACGGCTCACGCCCGAAGGCCAGGTGCTGCTGGGTTATGCGCGGCGCATCTTGAAATTGCACAGTGAAGTGTTCAATACCCTGCGCGAGCCGCATATGGTGGGATTGGTGCGCATCGGCACGCCGGATGACTATGTGATGCGCTTTCTGCCAGGGATCCTGAAACAGTTCTCCAAAGCCTACCCACTGATTCAGATCGAAATGCACTGCGAAGCATCGACCGTATTGATGCAGCGGCGGGACCTGGCGCTGACCGTGATCAGCCGCGAGCCCGGCAATGATCTGGGTGAGTTGTTGCGTACCGAACGCATGGTGTGGGCAGCATCACCGTGCTTTTGTGTGGAAGAGCACGATGCCCTGCCCCTGGCGGTGTCCGGCGACGAGTGCCTGTACACCCATTGGGCACGTGCGGCATTGGACGCGGCCGGGCGAGATTATCGCCTGGCCTATCACAGCTCTAACGGAGCAGCGATCCTGGCGGTGGTCAGTGCAGGCCTGGCGGCGATGGTCAGCATGGAAAGCCTGGTCACCGACGACCTGCGAGTGCTCGGCAGCGAAGAAGGCTTCCCGCCTTTACCGGCGATGAACCTGCGCTTGCTGCGTAACCCGCAGATGACCTCGCCGATCACCGAATGCCTGGCGGACTACATCGTCGAAGGCTTCAAACTTTAAAGGTCAGCATCACCGCGCACACTACCAAAAAGCCACAGAACAGGCCGCGCAACAGACGTTCCGGCAAGGCATGCGCCACTTTCACGCCCCAACTGATACTCAGCAGCCCCCCCACCGCCAGCGGCAGGCCGATCATCCAGTCCACCTCGTGGTGCCAGGCATAGGTGACCAGGGTCACACTGGTGCTGGGCAACGCCAAGGCCAATGACAAACCTTGGGCAACCACTTGAGTAGTGCCGAACACACTGGTGAGTACCGGTGTGGCCACCACCGCGCCGCCGACCCCGAACAGCCCGCCCATGGAACCGGATGCCGCGCCCAAAACGCCAAGCCAGGGCCAGGAATAACGCATTTGCGTGGTGGGTGGCGCGTTGCGAGTGAACATGCGCAGCAGGTTGTAGGCAGACAGCGCCACCAAGAACGCAATAAAACCGATGCGCATGGCGCCCGCATCCAGGCCCACCGCCCAGATCGATCCCAGCCAGGCAAAGCAAAAGCCGGTCACACCCAAGGGTAAGGCGTGACGCAACTCGATGCGGTTACGCTGGTGATAGCGCCACAGGGCGAGCATCACGTTCGGCACGACCATCACCAAAGCGGTGCCCTGGGCAATTTGCTGATCCAGCCCGAACAACACGCCGAGTACCGGGATAGCAATCAGCCCGCCGCCGATGCCAAACAGCCCACCCACGGTGCCCAACGCCGCACCCAATGCCAGGTACATCACTAAATCCCACACCGCTCGCTACTCCGCAATTCCAAGCTTTGCATGCTACGCAGTCGGCTCTGGCGCGGAAACGCACAGCAACGCACAATGGCTGTGCCAATCTCGCATAAGTGTCGAGCCATGAACCCCAACACCTTGACCGACCAACTCAGCCTGTTTCTGGATGTCCTGGAAGCCGGCAGTTTTTCCGCCGCCGCGCGCCGCCATCCGCTGACACCTTCCGCCGTGGCCCGGCGTATCGACAGCCTGGAGAACTCAGTGGGCAGCCGCCTGTTCCAACGCAGCACCCATGCGGTGGTGCCCACCTCGGCGGGCCTGGCCTTTGCCGAGCGGGCACGACGTATTGTCAGCGAGCTGCAGCTGGCGCGGGCTGAAGCGGTCTCGCTGAGCCATGCGCCGGAGGGGTTGATCCGGGTCGATGCGCCCGCAGCATTCGGCCGCCGACACCTGGCGCCGGTCATTGCGGACTTTTTGAACCTGTACCCAGGACTGGACGTGCACCTGCACTTGATCGACAGCTTTGTCGATATGCAGGGCGCGCATCTGGGCAAGGTCGATCTGGTTCTGCGCGCTGGGCATATTGTCGATACCCGGCTCGTCGCTACGCCGTTGGCGAGCATTGTGCGTATCGCCTGCGCCAGCCCCGCGTACCTGAAAAGCCGTGGCACGCCGGCCCATCCTCGAGAGCTGAGCGAACATGATGGCCTGGACTGGGACGGGCTGGCGCCAATGTTCGCCTGGCGCTTCGAACTGGACGGGCGCCGCACCACCTATCGCCCCCGGCGCATCCGCATGAGCGCCAACAATGCCGAAGCCCTGCTTTCGGGTGCACTGGCCGGGCTGGGCATCGCTCATCTGCCGACCTGGTTGGCCAGTGAATACCTGGTACGCGGTGAGCTGTTGCCGCTGTTTTGTGAAGATGGTTTGCCGAGCCCGGAAACCGCCGGCATCTATGCGCTGCGCCTGGAACAGCAGCCCAATGCTCGCAGCCGGTTGCTGCTCGAATATCTCAAATCCCGTTTCAGCCCGGTGCCGCCGTGGGATCTGGCATTGCAAAGTGGCCTGGTCTGAAACCGAAGACAAGAATTACCTGGCGCATTAAAGATTTGCCCGCTAGATTCCAGCCCAGACATGCTTTTTCGAGACGCCACCATGAGCAAAAACCCTGATCCTTGCGAATCGCTGTTGCTGGACAACCAGCTGTGCTTCGCCCTGCACTCTACTTCATTGCTGATGACCAAGGTCTACAAGCCGCTGCTCCAAGCCATCGGCCTGACCTACCCGCAATACCTGGCCATGATGGTGCTGTGGGAAGAGGATGAATTGACCGTCAGCGAAATCAGTAGCCGCCTCCTGACGGACCCAGGCTCCATGACGCCACTGCTCAAACGCCTGGAAGCCGAGGGTCTGCTCAGCCGTACCCGCTGCCGCGAAGATGAACGAGTGGTAGTCGTGGAACTGACCGACGCCGGGCGCGCCTTGCAAGAGAAGGCCAAGGATGTTCCGCAATGCATCCTGGGTGCCAGCGGGATGGCGCTGGAGCAATTGCGCAAGCTGCAAGGTGACCTGATCGCGTTGCGCGCCAATCTGCAAACCAGCATCTGACGCAACATACACCTAAAAAAGTGGGAGCTGGCTTGCCTGCGATGGCCATAGGTATCTACACAACTTCGGCACGACGCTAAATCTGTGGCGAGGGAGC
>NZ_JBWKRA010000028.1:0-82644 GCF_059419065.1 Pseudomonas sp. GW821-FHT07B01
ATCAGTCACAGCATCATTGACTGAAATTCCGCTATCGCAGGCAAGCCAGCTCCCACATTTTTACTGAATTCGCCTGAAGAATCAGCGGCGGCTGCTGACTTCGTCGGGGACGTCATCGCCGGCCATGCGTTTGCGGAACAGGGCGGTTCGCGCCAGTAGCAGTGTGGTGACCGGCACGGTGATCGCGAGCAAAATCGGAATCAACCAGCCGTGCAACACCGGCCCGGATTTGAGCGTTGAAAAGTAGATGATCGACGCCAGCGCCACGCTCCACGCCCCCAACGTCGAGGCCAGTGCCGGTGGGTGCATGCGTTGGAAAAACGCCTTCATCCGCAGCAAGCCAATCGCGCCAATCAAGGCAAACAGGCTGCTGAGCAACAGCAACGCCGCCACGATAATTTCAACCCATAACGGCATCATTCAATCACCTCGCCACGCAGCAGGAATTTGGCCAGGGCGAACGAGCCGACGAAGCCGAACAGCGCGATCAATAGCGCCGCTTCAAAGTAAGTGTCGCTGGCATAGCGAATACCCAGGGTCAGCATCATCAGCATCGCCAGGATGTACAGGTAGTCCAGCGCCAGTACCCGGTCCTGGGCCGAGGGGCCTTTGAACAGGCGCACCAGGGTCAGCACCATGGCCAGGGAGAACAGGAACAGGCTGAACAGGATCGCATTGGCGAGCAGGGCGCTCATTCGAAGATCTCCATCAGGGGCCGTTCGTAGGCGTGCTTGAATTGCTGGATAAACGAGGCTTCGTCATCCAGGTCGAAAACGTGCAGCAGCAGGATGCTGCGGTCCAGGGCCAGTTCCGACCAGACGGTGCCGGGGGTCACGCTGGTGATCATCGCCAGCACAGCCAGGCCGTTGGCGTCGCGCAGGTCCAGGGGGATCTTGATAAAGCGCGAGCGCGGTGGGCGGGAGCCGCAGGTGAGTACGCCCCATGCCACGTGCAGGTTGGAGATGATCACATCGAGGCCGACCCGGAAAAACAGGCGGATGATCACCCCAGGGCGGCGTATGCGGATCGGCAGCGGGCGCAGCGGCGCCATCATCAGCGGCGCAAGAAAGCCCAACAGTGCGCCCAGCAGCAGGTTGCCGGGGCTGATCGACAAGTTCAGCACCAGCCACAACACCCATAACGCCAACGACAGCCAGGGAGCCGGGAACAGACGTTTCATGGCTGTACCTCCAGGGCGGCGGCCTTGGCTTCAGGGCTGGGCACTGGCCGGGTCGCGAGCACTGCCATCACGTAGTGTTCCGGGTTGTTCAGGCTTTGGGCGGTGGCCTGGGTGTAGCGCATCAGCGCCTCGGCCTTGAAGGTCAGCGCGATGCTCAACCCCAGCAGCAGGAAGATCGGTACACACTCGTAGCGGCGCAGCAGCGGTGATGGGCGTTCTTCCGGGGTCCAGAAGCGCTGGATGCCGAGGCGGGCGAAAGCGATGAGCGAGGCGAGGCCAGAGAGAATCAGCAGCGCGACCAGGCCCCAGGCCGCCGGGCGGATCGATTCGTCCACGGCGTTGCCCAGGCCCAGTGGGTTGATCAGCGCGCTCAACAGGCTGAGCTTGCCGATAAACCCGGACAGCGGTGGCATGCCGATAATCAGCAGCGCGCAGGCGATAAAGCTCAAGCCCAGGAAGGCCATGGTCCAAGGGATGACCTGGCCGATCACTGCTTTTTGCTCATCGTCCAGGTTCACGCCCGGGCGCGGATGCAGCGATTCCATGGCTTTGGGCAGCGCATCAATCTCCTCATCCAGCGGCAGGTCGTTGGCCGAACGCGAACGCTCGATCAATTCCGCCAGCAAAAATAATGCACTCAGTGCCAGGGTGGAGCTGACCAGATAGAACAGCGCCCCAGCGGTCAGGCTCGGCTGGGCAAACCCTACCGCTGACAGCAGAATTCCGGCCGACACCAGGATACTCAGGCTGGCCATGCGTTCCAGACGCTGCGCCGCCACCATCGCCAGTGCCGCGCAAATGATGGTCGCCATGCCGCCATACACCAGCCAATCGCCGCCAAACAGTGCCGAAGCCCCGGCCTGGCCGGAGAACAGCAGGGTCCACAGGCGCAGCACGGTGTACACGCCGACCTTGGTCATGATCGCGAACATTGCCGCCACCGGCGCGCTGGCCGAGGAATAGGCGGGTGCCAGCCAGAAGTTCAGCGGCCACATGCCGGCCTTGGCCAGGAACGCCGTAGCCAGGATCGCTGCACCGGCATGCAACAGGCCGCGATCGGCCTCCGGCACCAGCGGGATTTTCAACGCCAGGTCGGCGAAGTTCAGCGTGCCGGTGACGCCGTAGATCATCGCCGCGCCGATCAGGAACAGCGACGACGCCAGCAGGTTGATCGCAATGTAATGCAGCCCCGACGACACCCGCGCACGGCCGGAACCGTGCAGCATCAGGCCGTAGGAGGCGGCCAGCAGCACCTCGAAGAACACGAACAGGTTGAACAGGTCGGCGGTGAGGAAGGCGCCATACAGCCCCATCAGTTGGATCTGGAACAGGGCATGGAAGCTGGTGCCCGCACGGTCCCAGCGGGCCATGGCGAACAGCAGCGCACTGACGCCGATAACCCCGGTCAGCACCAGCATCATCGCCGACAGTTGGTCCACCACCAGGACGATGCCGAACGGCACCTGCCAGTTGCCCGGCAGGTACACGCCAATGGAGCCGGGGCCGCCTTGTTGCGTCCAGTACAACAGCAGGATAGCAACGCCCAGTCCGACGATGCTGGAGCACAGATTGATCTGGGCTTTGAGCGGGCGGCGTTTCTCGCCCAGCATCAGCATCAGCCCGGCGGTGAGCAGCGGCAGCAGGATCGGCGCGACGATCAGTTGATTCATCCACGTCATTCCTTGGGCTCCCGGCCGTCTACATGGTCAGTGCCGGTGAGGCCCCGGGATGCCAGCAGCACCACCAGGAACAGCGCGGTCATGGCGAAGCTGATCACAATGGCTGTGAGCACCAGGGCCTGGGGCAGTGGGTCGGTGTAGTTGAGCAGGTCTTGGGGCACGCCGTCCTTGATGATCGGCTCCTTGCCGATAAACAGGCTGCCCATGCTGAAGATGAACAGGTTGACGCCGTAGGACAGCAGGCACAAACCCATGACCACCTGGAACGTTCGTGGCCGCAGTATCAACCAGACGCCGGAGGCCGCCAGGACCCCAATGGCTATTGCGATGACTTCTTCCATCAGGCGGCTCCTTCGGTTGCAGCAACCACTTTGGGCTGGTTGCTCGGTTTATGCGCGCGCACCGACTGGTGGCCGAGGGCGGTGAGCATCAACAGGGTCGAGCCCACGACCATGGCGTACACGCCGACGTCAAAGAACAGCGCACTGGCGATATGAATATCGCCCAGTAACGGCAGGCTGAAATGCCAGGTATGCGTAGTGAGGAACGGGTACCCGGCGAACAGCGCGCCCAGCCCGGTCAAGGTGGCCGACAGCAGGCCGAAGCCCATCCAGCGCATGGGCCGCAGGCTCATCTGCGCCTCGACCCACTGGGTACCGGCGACCATGTATTGCAGGATAAACGCCACCGACATCACCAGCCCGGCGACGAAACCACCCCCAGGTTGGTTGTGGCCGCGCATGAACAGATAAAACGACACCACCAGCGCAATCGGCAGCAGCAGGCGCACCAGCACCGCCGGCACCATCATAAAGCCCAGGGCGGTGTCGCTGGCCTGGCGCGGGTTGACCAGGTCGGTGGCCACGTCCGGCGCCAGTTGGCGCTGTTGGGGTGGCAACTCCATGCTTTCCTTGGACGGACGGAAGCGACGGAGCAAGGCGTACACGGTCAAGGCCACAGCGCCCAGTACGGTGATTTCGCCCAGGGTGTCGAAGCCACGGAAGTCCACCAGCATCACGTTCACCACATTGCTGCCGCCGCCTTCGGGCAGGGCACGGCTTAAGTAGAACGAGGAGATATCGTTGGGCGTCTGGCGGGTCAGCATCGCGTAGGAAAGCAGCGCCATGCCTCCACCCACCACAGTGGAGAGCAGCAAGTCACGCAGGCGGCGGATACGCGCCTTGCGCAGCGAGCTGGGCAGGGGTGAGACCTCTTCGATCCGCCTTGGCAGCCAGCGCAGGCCGAGCAGGATCAGCACGGTGGTGACCACTTCGACCACCAATTGGGTGAGGGCCAGGTCCGGCGCCGAGAACCACACGAAGGTGACGCAGGTCATCAGGCCGCACACGCTAACCATGGTCAGGGCCGCCAGCCGGTGGTACTTGGCTTGCCAGGCGGCGCCAAGGGCGCAGGCAATCGCCAGCAACCACAGGGTTACGAATACGATGGAACCCGGGATTTTCGGGCGGTCGCCCCAACTGAGGCCACTGTTGATCATCGGGATCATCGCGCCGATCACTGCCAGCAGCACCAACAGGAACAACTGGGTTTGCAGGCGCTTGGTGCTGATGCGTTTCTCGATGCGGCGCACGCCGCGCATCATCACCACCAGGCAGCGCTCGAAGCCGCGCTTACCGTTGAAATAGCCGATCAGCGGCGGGTATTCGAAGCGGCCACGCTTGAGTTGCTTGCGCAGCATCAGGTACAGCACCACGCCGCCGGTCATCGCCACCAGGCTCATGATCATCGGCGCGTTCCAGCCGTGCCAGATCGCCAGGCTGTATTCCGGCAATGTACCGCCCACCACCGGCAGGGCGGCAGCGGCGAGGATCGAACCGACCACCTGGGCCGGGAAAATCCCCACCAGCAGGCAGGTGAACACCAACAGCTCGACGGGTGCGCGCATCCAGCGCGGCGGCTCGTGGGGCGTGTGCGGCAAGTCGGTGGCGGGCGGGCCGAAGAACACGTCCACGGTAAAACGCAGGGCATAGGCCACGCTGAATGTACCGGCAATGGTCGCGATCACCGGCAGGGCGATTTCCACCCATTGGGTCGACGAGATAAACACGGTTTCGGCAAAGAACATCTCTTTGGACAGGAAGCCATTGAGCAACGGCACCCCGGCCATGGACGCGCTGGCGACCATCGCCAGGGTCGCGGTAAACGGGATCAGGCGCACCAGCCCACTGAGCTTGCGGATATCCCGCGTGCCGCTCTCGTGGTCGATGATGCCCGCTGCCATGAACAGCGAAGCCTTGAAGGTAGCGTGGTTGAGAATGTGGAATACCGCGGCAACTGCGGCCAGTGGGCTGTTGAGGCCCAGCAGCAGGGTGATCAGCCCGAGGTGGCTGATGGTGGAGTAGGCCAGCAGGCCCTTGAGATCGTTTTGAAACATGGCGCAGTAAGCGCCGAGGAGGAGAGTGAGGGCGCCGGCACCGCCGACGATCCAGAACCATTCTTCGCTGCCGGACAGCGACGGCCACAGGCGGGCCAGGAGGAACACGCCGGCTTTCACCATCGTCGCCGAATGCAGATAGGCCGAAACCGGCGTCGGCGCCGCCATGGCGTGGGGCAGCCAGAAATGGAAGGGGAACTGCGCGCTTTTGCTCAAGGCGCCGATCAGCACCAGGGCGAGCATGACCGGGTACAGCGAATGCGCGCGAATCTGATCGCCCGCCGCCAGCACCTGGTCCAGATCATAGCTGCCGACGATATGCCCCAGCAGCATCACTCCCGCCAACAGGCACAGCCCACCTGCGCCAGTGACCATCAGCGCCATATACGCACCCCGCCGCGCATCGGCGCGGTGGTGCCAATAGCCGATCAGCAGGAACGAGAACAGGCTGGTCAGTTCCCAGAAGAATACGATCTGGATCAGGTTGCCAGAGATCACCAAACCCAGCATGGCGCCCATGAACGCCAGGAAAAATGCAAAGAAACGCGGCACCGGGTCGTCCGGCGACATGTAGTAGCGCGCATACAGCGATACCAGCGTGCCGATGCCCAGCACCAGCATCGAGAACAGCCAGGCAAACCCATCCATGCGCAGCACGAAGTTGAGCCCCAGGCTGGGCAACCACATGAATTCTTCGCGGATCACGCCACCGTGGGCGATCTGGGGGTAGAGCAGGGCGACTTGAATAGTACCGACCAGCGCCACAAGGCCGGCCAACAGGGATTCGGTGTTACGTGCGTTATGCGGCAGCAAGGCCGCCAGACAGCTGCCGATAAAAGGCAGAAGCAGTAGAACTATCAGGGACATAGGCTTCTAATCTGCGGGAGTTTGGGATGCATCATACGTGCCGCTTTCACGATCACCAAACGGCAAGATGTGGCAGGATCCTACAAAGTAGGCTGAAACCTCCCATTTGGCACTGTTTCAACCTCCCTCTGAACTGAAATGCCGACCCTCTGGGAGCCGGGCTTGCCCGCGATGAACATAGACCTGGCACCCCAGCGTTCCCAGGTTAGCCCTGACGCTCCTGTTCCAAGGCATCTGCCAACTCAACGGCCTTCTGCCCCTTCGTCTTCAATTCACTCACAATCACCGCCACCACAATCAGTACCGCGCCCAGCATCGCGATCGGTGGGAACCGCTCCCCGGCGATTCGCCCCACAACGCCTGCCCACACCGGCTCACCGGCATAAATCAACGTCGCCCGCGTTGGCGAGACACTCTGCTGTGCCCAGTTCATCGCCACTTGGATCACCGCACTGGTCAAGCCCAGACCCACGGCACTGAACAGCAACAGCCAGGAAAAGCCCGGCAACGCCTCGCCCATGGGCACCACCATCATGAAGGACAGCACCGAAGCGGTGGCCAGTTGCACCACGGTCACCCGACGAATATCCACCTGGCCGGCAAATGCGCTGATCAAGATGATCTCGGCCGCTATGGCCACTGCACCGATCAAGGTGGCGATTTCACCCGCGCTGAAATTCAGCGAGGCCCCCGCCGGGCCGGTCAACAGCATCAACCCCGCAAACGCCAACATGATGCCGATGCTGGGCATCAAGCCGGGGCGACGGCCAAGCACCAGCCACTGCAACAGCGGTACGAACGGCACATACAAGGCGGTGATAAACGCCGATTGGCTGCTCAAGATGGTTTGCAGGCCAATGGTCTGCAAACCGTAGCCGAACATGATCGCCACCCCGATAAACACCCCGGCCTTCAATTCGAACAGGGTCAGGTCGCGCAGGGTGCGCAAGGAAAAGAACCCCACCACAATCGTCGCTGCCGCGAAGCGCAGCCCCACAAAAAACATCGGCCCGCTGACCGCCATGGCGTGCTGCACCAGCAAAAAGGTGCCGCCCCAGATCATGGTGATCACCACCAGGATGCATTCGGCTTTACTGAAACGGTTGAAACGCGAAGGGGAGTTCGGGGCGGTCATGGCGGCTCGGTCTTGCAAGGGGAAAGCACGGACCGCACAATGCGCCGCACGCTGGGCAGTATACTGCGCACACCCACCTATTGAGCAATATAGTGCACAAAGAAAATCCGCAACGGGCTTCGGTCCTGCAGCACGTCAGCCAGAACGTTCGTCGCCTGCGCCATGCCGCCGACTTGAGCCAGACCGCGCTCTCGGAAAAGTCCGGAGTCAGCCGGCGCATGCTGGTGGCGATAGAAGCGGGAGAGAAGAACGTCAGCCTGTCGACCCTGGACCGTGTCGCCGAAGCGTTGGGCGTGGCGTTCAGTGATCTGATCCAGGCGCCGGATGTGCGCGACCACAGTCGTATCAATGAGCTGGCCTGGGCGGGCGAGATTGTCGGCAGTAAGGCGGTGTTGCTGGCCAAGGCTACGGCACGGCGTGAGGTCGAACTATGGGAGTGGCGGCTTGAGCCCGGTGACCGTTATTGCCCGGACCCTGACTTGGAAGGGTGGAGCGAACAACTGTTTGTGTTCGAGGGCAGCCTGACGCTGGTGATAGGTGATCAGGAAAATCTCATCGAGGCTGGAGAGTTCTTTATGTTCGCCAGCCACCAGCCCCATGCTTATCGCAATGATGGGAACGCGGCGGTACGGTTTGTTCGAAATGTGGTGATTTGAGCAGCAATAAGGGCGAACTGGCATGAGTGAATCCACCCGCGTTGCAGATGTACTGATCATCGGTGGTGGCCTGAGCGGCACGATGCTGGCCGTGCAACTGCTGCGCCTGCCGGGCACGCGGCGCATCCTGATAGTCGAACCCCGTGCTGAGCTGGGGCGCGGCGAAGCCTACAGCGCGGTCGAATTGGGCCATACGCTGAACGGCAATGCGGCGCGTATGAGCGTTGACCCGGACAACGCCGACGACCTGACCCAATGGCTCACCGACTACATCAGCGCCGGCGGATGGCCCGAGTCGAACCAACAGCATGTGCCTATCAGCGAGCTGTTCCCGCCACGGGGGCTTTTCGGCCTGTACGCGCAGCAGCGTCTGGCGCAAGCCAAGGCGCTTTCTACATCGAGCGTCGAGCACATCCGCGCCGAAGGGGTAGACCTGCAAGTCGATGCCACCTCGGCGTTGTTGACTCTCGATACTGGCGAGCAACTGCGCGGCGTCTGTGCGGTATTGGCCACCGGCATGTTCCCGGCGGCGCGCACTCCGCAGACCGAGTCCACAGGATTGAATGCCGCCGCGTTGGACCCTTGGGATGTACCCGCGATGACCCGGCTCGACCCACAATCGACCGTGCTGATCATCGGCTCGGGCCTGACCATGGTCGATGCCGTGGTCTCCCTGGAGCAGGCCGGCCATCGCGGGCCTATCGAGGTTTTTTCGCGCCACGGCTTGTTGCCCCATGTACGCCGGCAACCGCCGAGCTGGGACGACTTCCTCGCCGCTGACCACAGCCTGAGCAGCCCCCGACAATTGCTGCGTGAGGTGCGACGCCAATGCCAGCTCGCGTTGGGGCAAGGCACAGACTGGCAGGCGCCGCTGGACACGGTGCGCGGGCATATCGCGCGGCTGTGGAGCCAGGCCAGTGAGGCCCAGAAGCGCCAGTTCGTGCGGCATGTACGGCCTTGGTGGGAAAGCCATCACCACCGTTCGCCGCCCTTGAGTGCGCAGTTGGTAGCGCGGTTGCAGGGGCAAGGGCGGTTGCGGATTCAGGCGGCGTCGTTCAAGGGCTTGGTGCCTTCGCAGAAGGGGGTTGCCATTGCGGTGCGCTACCGTGGCGAGGATGTGATCACCAAGATGTTGGGCGCTGCGCTGATCAATTCCAGCGGCATCGAATACGACTGGCGCCGGGTGGCCCGTCCTTTACCGCAGCAACTGCTCAAGCGCGGGTTGATCCAACCTGGGCCGCTGGCGCTGGGGATTGCGGCGGATTCAACGGGGGCGGTGCTGGATGCTCGCGGCGAGGTCAGCCAGCGACTGTTCGCCATGGGGCCGCCGTTGCGGGGCATGTGGTGGGAGAGTACGGCGGTGACCGATGTGGCGCTGCAGGCCAAGGCACTGGCCGCCAGGCTGACACAGCGCTGAATGTTGGAGCTGGCATTGATTGCCCCAATGCAAGTAACCGGTAATCTTGTGGCGAGGGAGCTTGCTCCCGCTGGAGTGCGAAGCGCTCCCAGGATCTTGGGGCCGCTGCGCAGCCCAGCGGGAGCAAGCTCCCTCGCCACAGTGCAGCGTTCCCACATCTGGATCGAGGATCAGTGATTGATTCCCCCGACCCTCACCAACCCCGCTTCAAGCCCAAACACCTCAACCCCCTGCGGCGTCGATTGCCCGGTGGTGACTTTTACCCGCTGCACCGGTTTATCCATCGCCGTCCGATACTCCACCGTCATGTCCGCCTGGATCGCCTGGCTGGGAATCACGATCGCCTGGTCATTGTTATAAGTGACAATCGTCAACCTCGCACTCATGCCCAGGCGCACCCGTTGTAACTGCTGGGGCGTCAGGGTGGGGATCGACAAGGTCACCGGAAACTGCGCACTGCCCTGGCTGTCGCTGGCGATGGCCAGGCCGCTGACCACGCTGACTGAACCTGTCAGCCGCTCGCCATCAAAGCCATCGCCCATGACTTCAACGGTCTGGCCCTGACGCAGCTGGTTGATATCCAGCTCTGAGACCTTGGCCACGATTTTCAAGCGTTCGATATTGGCCAGCCCGAACAGCACCTGGCCCTGGCTGACCTTGCTGCCGGCCTGCACCGGCGCGTTGTTATTGCCGCCACCTTGAGCGGTACTGGTGCTGCCGGGCGCCGGTACCACGATGCCGGAGAAGGGCGCCTTGACCTCCTTGCCTTCGAGCAGTGTTTGCAAGGCTTCGTACTTCACCGTGGCATTGGTCAGCTCCATTTCGGCGATCTGCCGGTATTCGCCCTGGCCTTGGTCCAGGGCTTGTTGCAGCTCACT
The DNA here is from genome assembly GCF_059419065.1 of Pseudomonas sp. GW821-FHT07B01. NCBI lineage: Bacteria > Pseudomonadati > Pseudomonadota > Gammaproteobacteria > Pseudomonadales > Pseudomonadaceae > Pseudomonas > Pseudomonas sp. GW821-FHT07B01. The sequence continues at coordinate 10,208 of NZ_JBWKRA010000028.1, forward strand.
GCGCGCCGCCACCAAGTCCAATTGCTGTTGCTGGGTTTGCTGTTTGAGGTCATCCAGTTCGTTGCGCGGGATGATGCCGCGCTTGAACAGGTTTTCGCTCTCGGTGAGTTTGCGTTGGGTGTTGCCCGCGGTCATTTCAGCGGTGCGTAAACTGCGACGGGCGCGGCTGACGGTGGGGCTGCTGCCCCAGTCCTGCATTTCCTGCACGGTGCGTCGGGCCTTGAGTTGCGCGGAGAGGGCGTCGCGCAGCTGTACTTCAAGCGTCGCCGGGTCCATGCGCAACAGGACTTGACCGGCCTCAACGCGCTGGCCTTGTTCGACCAGGTTGGCCAGCACATTGCCGTCGAACGGCGCCGTCAGGACGACGGTGGTGTCAGGCTCGATCTTGCCCACCAGGCCGATCTGGTGCACCAACGGGTCGGGCTTTACGGCCAGCCACTGTTCGCCTGTACCCGCCTGCTCAGCCCCGCTGCGTTGACTGAGCAGGGCGGCGGCCGCGCCGGCCAACAGCAGGAACAAGGCAACGGCCAGCAGGGGTTTTTTATTAGTAGTCATTAAGGGCAATTTCCCAACTTTCCAGCGTCATGCCCAGGGTCAGATCAAGCTGAGTCTGGGCGTTCAAATAAGCGATCAGCGCATTGAGCTGGGCGTTTTCGGCGTTGCGCAGGTCGGTCTCGAAGCTCAGCACCTGAAAGTTGGTGGAGCGCCCGGCGCTGAGCTTTTCCCGCTCGATCTCGATCTTGCGCCGCGACAACTCCACGGCGCGCTTGGATATTTCATATTGGCGCCAGCGGGTGCCAAGGTCACGCACCACATTGTTGACGTTGCGCTCCAGCTCCTGGCGGGCGTCGGTAATGCGGATTTCCTGGTCTTCTACATTTACCCGTGCACGCACTTCGGCCTGGCGCGTGCTGATATCGCCAATAGGAATTTGCACTTGCACCCCGGCGTAACTGTCCCAGGTGCGGTTATTGTTATGGCCGTTGTCGTTATCGGTGGCGGCGCGTATCTGGTTGGCGCCGGCGACCAGGTCCACCTGCCAGCGCCCGGAATCCTTGGCGATCACCAGGTCGAGGTCGGCCTGTTGGCTACCGAGCAGGGCAGCGAGGTATTCCGGTTGCTGGTTTTGCGCGAGGTTGAAGGCCTGGCGTTTGTCGATCTCCATGGGGGTGGCTTCCAGGGCCTCGGTGGCGCGCACCGGTGTCGACAAGTCCAGGGCCAGCAGGCGCAGCAACGCCAGGCGGCTGGTGTCGAGTTGGTTGCGCGCTTCTTCCACGCCTAATTGCTGGGTGGCGATATCGGCTTCGGTCTGCACGATCTCGAATTCGGCCATGCGCCCGGCGCTGATCAGCGCTTTGTTCACCTCCAGTAAAGTAGTGGAGCGTTTGAGCGCTTCCTGGACGATCACCAACTGTTCCTGGGCGCGCAACAATTCGCGGTAGGTGGCGATGATCTGGCTGATGGTCTGCGCCACGGTGGCCTTGAGGTTCAGGCGGTTGGCCTGCTCGGCCAGGCGCGACAGGCGCAGCGGTGCGGTGGTGGCATCCCAGCCGGCCCCGCGCATCAGCGGTTGGATGACCGCCAGGTCCAGGCCGTCGCTGCGGTAGCGGCCGGCGCGGTTGGCGTTGTTCAACTGCTGGGTCCAGGCCATGCTCAAGCGCGTGCCGTATTCGCCGAGCAGGCTGCTGGTGGGCGCGACGTTGGCGTTGCGCGCATTGTCTTGGGAGCCGCGGGTGCTGCGGTAATAGCTGTTGAGGGTGAGCTTGGGGTTGAACACGTCTTCGGCCACGCGCAGGTCGAACTTCTGCGCCACCCGTTGCAAGTAGGCGCTGCGGATCGCCGGGTTATTACGCAGGCCCAGGTACACCGCGTCCCCCAGGGTCATGGTGGTGGCCTGGGCATTCAGCGAGACGCTACGCTCGTAGCCGCTGCGGGTGGTGCTGGGTGCCTGAGGGTTGATCACCACGTCGGCGGCCATGCCCGGCAGGCTGATCAGCATGAGCAGTGCCAGGTACTTATTCATCGCGCAGGGCCTCGACCGGCTGCAAGCGTGAGGCCGACACCGCCGGGTAGATGCCAAAGAACAAACCCACCAGCAACGTACTGCCCACGCCCAGGGGCAGGGCAGCCACTGCCAACGCAAAGGCCCAGCCCGACAGCCACGCATACAGCCAGGCAGCGGTCATGCCCAGGACTGCGCCGCACAGCGCACCCACGGCGGTGAGGGTGACCGCTTCGAGCAAAAACAGGTTGCGGATATCCCGCTGGCGCGCGCCCAGGGCCATGCGGATGCCGATCTCACGGCGGCGTTCCGAAACGTTCATCAGCATCACGTTCATCACCCCGACACCGCCGCCCACCAGGGAGATCGCGCCGAGGGCCAGCAGCAGATAGGCGAAGGTGCGGCTTTGGCGGGTCATGCCATCGATCATTTGCTGGGGCACTGTGATGTCGACGCTATGGTCGGTGAGCTGGGGTTGCAGCGCGGCGGCGGCATCCTTGGCGATACGTTCCATGTCCTGTCCCGGCGCTGCGCGAATGATCAGGTTGTTGATCTGCGGGTTGGCGTAGATGCGGCGCATGCCCTCGGCGGGAATAAACAACGATTCGTTGGCTTGCACCGGCATCAGCATGGCCCTGGGCTGGTTGCGCAGGATGCCCACCACCAAAAACAGGTAATCGTTGATACGCACACGGTCGCCCAGTTGCAGCGGGTCACCTGGCGCGCCAAGGGCCTGGGCGAGTTGGTCGCCGATTACTCCGTAGGTTTCGTTGGCATCGAAGGGTGACAGGAAGCGCCCCTCACGCAGCGCCAGGCGCATGGCATCCTGGATACCCGTAGTACTGCCGACAAAGTTGGCATTGGCGGTCCGCCCATGAAACACAATGGGCCCGCTGAACAGGCTGAGCGCGCCGATATGGGCAATGCCCGGCACTGCCCGGCGTACCGCATCCAGGTCGAGCTGGGTGCGCATCGGTACGTTGATGCTGCCCTTGGGCGGGAACTGGGCGATGAGGGTATCGGTACCCATGTCCTTGAAAATCATCGCCGCATCCACCGCCGCGTTGTGGCCGATATTGATCAGCGCCACCACCGAGGAACTGCCGATGACGATCCCCAAGAGCGCCAGGATCGAACGCTTGCCCAGGGTACGCAGGCTGATAAAGGCTTCATGCAGCAGTTGGCTGAGGCTCTGCTCGACCCGCAGGCTCATGGGCGCCCAGCCTCATGCACCACGCCGTTGCGCACCAGGATCTTGCGCTCCAGGCGCTCGGCAATGTGGGGGTCGTGGGTGACGATGATCAGCGTCACCTGTTGCTCGCGGTTGAGGTTCAACAGCAGGTCCATGATCTCTTGGGCGGTAGTGCTGTCGAGGTTGCCGGTGGGTTCGTCGGCCAGGATCACCGAGGGTTTGCCGACCAAGGCGCGGGCAATGGCCACACGTTGGCGCTGCCCACCGGAGAGGTCGGCGGGGCGATGGTGGGCGCGTTCGGCGAGGCCGACTTGTGCGAGCATGCGCTGGGCGTGTTCCACCGATTCATGCCGCGACACGCCGCGATAACTCAAGGGCAGTGCGACGTTGTCCAGGGCACTTAGGCGTGGCAGCAGGTTGAAGCTCTGGAACACGAAACCGATCTGCTGGTTGCGGATCGCCGCCAGCTCATCGGGAGTGGCGTTGAAAATATCGTGGCCGGCAAAGTGGTACTGGCCGCAGTTGGGCAGGTCCAGCAGGCCAAGGATATTGAGCAGGGTGCTTTTGCCGGAGCCAGAGGCACCGAGAATGCCGCAGCTGTCACCGCTGGCGATAGACAGGCACACGTCATTGAGAATGCTCAATTCTTGCCCGGCGAGCTGATAGCGCTTACCGATGCCTTGCAGGGAAATCAAGCCGGGTTGCGCGGGGGTCTGTGTCATCATGACTACGCCTGCAGTCTCGACGGTACCGCCTTGCTCCCCGAAACTCCTTGTAACAAGTTCAGAAGCTGCCTGTAGCCGTCACGGACTGGTTTTATTTCTTGTTTTTAAAATATTGTTTGAATAGTAACTGCCTTCCTGACGCTTCGCCAGCCGTCGAGGTAGAGCGGTTTTACCGGTTGAAACGATTTTCTCAGCGGGTATCAGAGGTGGGTAAAACCCCTACGATTTGCCTCAAAAGCCCGGATATAAGGGCTTTGCATGATATGGCGGAGTGTCACTACTTGCTTTCGACGGGCCGCCCCGGTATAAAAAATCAAATTATTTTTTAAAACAATATTTCCGCCGTGGAACCCATATGGTCGCGAAGAAACTCAGCGCTCCAAACGTTACCAAGACTCGATTGCTGGATGCGACAGAGGCTCTTTTCATCAAGTACGGCTATGACGCCGTGTTGCTACGGCAGATAACCGAGCGTGCCCAGGTCAACCTGGCCGCGGTGAACTACCACTTCGGGGACAAGGACTCCCTGATGAAAACCTTGCTGATGCAGCGCCTGGAGCCCCTCAACGAGCAACGCCTGGAACTGCTGGCGCGCTGTGAAGCCGAATCCGATGGCCCGCTCGATTGCGACACACTCCTGGGCGTGCTGTTTGCCCCGGCCATGGGCCTGGAGCGCAGCGACCCCGCCAGCGGGGAAGGGCGTTCGTTCATTCGCTTCCTGGGCCGGGTCTACAGCGATACCTCGCCGTTTATCCAGGAATACCTCAAGGTCCATTATCAGCCGGTGTTCCAGCGCTTCTTCGAAGCCTTCGCCCTGGCCCTGCCGGATTTGCCACGTAATGAACTGGGGGTGCGCCTGCAATTTGCCCTCAAGGCCATTTCCGGGGTCATGGCAGGCACCGAACTGCGCCTGCTGATGAACTCCATGAGCCTGGGCCGCCCGGCCACGGATGCCGAGGTGATGGCCAAGCTGATCACGCTGGTGTCGGCGGCGATTCGGGTGCCGCAGCAAAGCCAGGAAGCCGAAACGGCACTGGCCAAGGTGCTGGAAACCCAGCGCGCCCTACGCGAACACCACGCCCTGTAGGAGCGAGCTTGCTCGCGTAAAACGTCAACGATAACGCGAGCATTCTGGCTAACCGCGGCGTCATTGCGTTCTTCGCGAGCAAGCTCGCTCCTACAGAGGTTGGCCCTTTTTCGGAGCCAAAAAACAGGCAAAAAAAAGCCCGCTGGGGCGGCGGGCTTGATATGCAACGTTTGTAACGGATGAGGCTTCACACTACGTCTCTTGATGTGAATAAATCGTGAAAAAAATGTAAGAAAGATTAGAGTTTGAACCTATTAAATTTACGGCTGGCTTAATACCTTTCGTCGCACCCTGTTAACTCTGACAGTAGGCAAGTTATTTGTTTGGGCGTTTGATTCGTCAAAGACGCGGCACATCGAAAACGGTGCACCGCGAGGCGTCGAACAAGGAGCGAAGAATGGTGCGTAACCTTGATAAGCACGTACTGGAACCCGTCGATATTCCATTGATGTATCCGCCGATTGCCGATGATGCGGAAGGCGCAGATGGCGGCATCGGCAGGCTGCATGTGACACGTGATCTTGTCGTTTACGTGGACTATCCCTTTTCTGCGCCGGTGGGCACCACATTCCAGCTGATATGGCATGGACCAACGCCGGTAGGTTTCTACCTGGTGCGTGATGGCGACCCTCCACGCACCCGCTTCCCACTCACTGTGCCCGCTCACTCGATCCTCGAGGGCTGGGCTGACGCGATGTATTGCAGAATCATCCCCGACAATGAGCCCCCTCAGCAGACCCCTCCCTTGCGCCTCAGGATCAACTTGCAGAGACCTGGTGGCAAGGCTCCCGAACCCACGGATAAAGGCCATGGCGGGCTGGTATTCAAACTTGAGCCACAGGTGGAGTTGGAAGGCGTCGATGAACAAAAAGCCCGGGATGGGGTGACGGTCACCTGTCACAAGTGGGAGAACATGGGCCCTTATGACCTGCTCACGTTGGTCTGGGGATCAGAAAAAGTTGAGCATCGGGTACAGCCGAATGAGGTGGGGCGTGACATTGAAATCACTGTGACCCCCGAGATGATCCTCGCTGCGGGTAACAGCGACATTCTCCCCGTGGCAATGACCGTCACGGGGAACACCGGCAATTTGCCGGATGAGGATGCAATGTGGTCGGTGGTCTCATACGTAGAGGTCTACACCGACAGTCAGCGTATGGAGCCGCCTTGGGTTGACTACCCCTTGACCGAATCCGAAATCAACTTGGCGAATATCGGTAACGACGCTGTACGGGTCGGTTTCTACCTGACATCGGAAGATGCCCATCGCTACACCCATGTCCACTTTTATTGGATTGGCACTCTAGAGGATGGCGGGACGGTTCCTCATTCCGAGATGCGAGAGCTGGCCGGTACCAAGGCTTATTATTTCGAGATACCCAATGCTGTGGTCGCCGCCATTGCCCGGGGGCGTGCAATTGTCTATTACGTACTCGATAGCCAGCACGGCAGTGCCCCCCGTTCGAACTATCGTCATGTGACTGTCATCGGAGAGATCAGACAATGGTTGGCCCCCAGCGTGGAGGGCGAGTCCGATGGGCAGATTGATCCCGACCTTGCGCAGGCCAAGGTCCACATACCGGTCCAACCGGGCTGGCAATCATTCCAGGCACTGGAATTGATCCTTTTGGCCAGTGATGCCGGGGGCACTATCGAGCACCGTGTCGGCATTGATCTAGGTGAGTTGTCTGCCGCTGAGGATCAATTGACGGTGGTACTTGAAGGCGATGACCTCAGACGATTCAAAGGCCGTTTGGCCGACCTGTTCTATCGCGCAACCAAGGACGGCGAAAAGCCACGTGAGTCGTGGCGTCGATCATTGAGGATCGGTGAGCTGCAGCCGGACATGCCCGCGCCGATCGTTCGAGATGAGCTTGAGGGTGAACTCCACCTGGATAACGTGTCACCGTTCGGTACGCCTATCGACGCACCGTTCAGCGATGTGGAGTTCGGCGATTGGATAACGCTCTGCATCAAGGGCGTTCACAGCATCGACCTGCCCAAGCAGGCGAACATTCCCGGCGTTGCTGTATCGTTTGACGTATTGCCTCAGGATCTGGAGCCCAATCGAGGTGAAGATACTTCGCTCTACTACACCCTAAAACGCGGGAACTTGCCCGAGCGCTATTCCCTGACTACACCATTGCGTATGGTTTGAGCGCTATTGGTCAGATCTTCCAGTGCCGGGCGGTCTTTGCCAGGCGCTGGCGCATCCCATCCACATTCGCCGCCAGCTGCACCGTCAGCAACCGATACCCATCCAGCGCGCTGTACACCGGTGCATCCAGCGCAGGCTCACTGGCATGGGCGTGACCGGTACGCTCCAACCGCTCCGTCACCCCCGATTTCAACGCGCGCGCCATCCCCACCAACTGCACCCGAATTTGCCGATGCTCGGCTTTCAACATGACTTGCATCCGCGCCGTGGCCTGCTCGTCGCGCGGGTCCGGCCGGGTATTGCCCAGAATCTCCAGGGTGCTGATGCACAGGCGCAGGTGCCGCTGGATCGCGTCCAGTTCAGTCATGGAAATCCGCACTTCTTTGGACACCGACGGCATCAACGAACGCAGTTGCACCATCGCCCCGTTCAAGCGGTTGAGCAGCTTGAGGTGTTCATCGTCAGTTACCGATTGGCCATTGATGATCCGGCTATAAATCTGCGCGCAGTCACGCAGGGCGCTGGCCAGGTTGTAGCGCCACGAATACACGGCGTACAACGGCAAGGCAAAGGAAAACGCCAGGGCCAGCACAATTCCGATCAGGATATCGACGGTGCGCCACAATCCATCGGAGATAGGGTTATCGCCGTGGCCGGCGACGATAAACACCGTGATCGCCGACAGCAGTGCGATATAGCCGCCTTTGCCGATGGCGTGATAGGAAAAGAACCCGCACACCACCGACATCAACAGGTAGGTGAGCAACGGCAGGCCGAAGTAAGCCTGCTGCACCACCAGCAGCAAGCCGACGCTGGCGCCGATCAAGGTGCCGTAGGCGCGCTCGACGGCTTTCTTGCCGATATTGCCGTGGTGCTGCAACCCGCCGATCACGATCAGCATGGTCACCGACGCCCATTCACCGTGGGGCAGGTTGAGGCCGGTGGTCAGCAGGATGGTTGCCAGCAACCCCACCGACACGCGCGCGGCGTGGATCAGCTTGGCATGGCGAAAGCGGCGGTAGGGGTCGAGCAAAGGGCGCAGCAGGCGCCGGGCAAAGAAGGGCAGGTTCATCAGTCTTAAAATGGCCTCAAATGTATGAATGTGCTTGATCAAATGTGGGAGCTGGCTTGCCTGCGATAGCATCACCGCGACCTGACTGAAAGACCGAGGAGCTGGCATCGCAGGCAAGCCAGCTCCCACACTGACCTGTCTGCACATTGGAACGGAGTTGGCTTCAGAAGATGTAGTCGGTGGTCAGGAAGCTCGAATCGCGGTTGCGCAAAATATCGCTGACCAACGCCTTGTTACTCTCCTGGAACTTGGTCGCCACCAAAGTTCGGATCGAGAACACGCGCAAGGCGTCATGCACCGACAACGTGCCCTCGGCCGAGTTCTTGCGTCCGTTGAAGGGGAATGTGTCCGGACCGCGCTGGCATTGGGCATTGATATTGATACGGCCCACCTGGTTGGCGAAGGTGTCCACCAGGCGTCCGACTGCCACGGGGTCGGTGCCGAAGAGGCTCAACTGCTGGCCGAAATCCGAGTCCAGCACGTAGTCGATCACGGTCTCCAGGTCACGATAGGGCACGATCGGCACCACCGGGCCGAATTGCTCTTCGTGGTAGACGCGCATCTGCGGGTTTACCGGGTACAGCACCGCCGGGTAGAAGAACGAACCACGGCTGCTGCCGCCCTCGGGGTTCATGACCTTGGCGCCATGGCGCGCCGCATCGGCCACCAGTTCGCTGAGGTAATCGACCTTGCCCACTTCCGGCAGTGGCGTCAGCGCCACGCCATCCTCCCACGGCATGCCGGGCTTGAGCGTCGCCAGCTTGGCGTTGAATTTCTCGATAAAGCGCTCGACCACGTCTTCATGCACGAACAGGATCTTCAACGCGGTGCAACGCTGGCCGTTGAACGACAGCGAGCCGGTGACCGCTTCGTTCACCGCATTGTCCAGGTCCACTTCGGGCAGCACGATCCCCGGGTTTTTGGCATCCAGGCCCAGCGCAGCACGCAAACGGTGTGGCTTGGGGTGCAGTTTTTTCAAATCACTGGCGGCCTTGTTGGTGCCGATAAATGCAAAGATATCGATCTTGCCGCTGGCCATCAGCGCGCTCACGGTCTCGCGGCCGCTGCCGTAGATCACGTTGATCACCCCGGCCGGGAAGCTGTCGCGGAAGGCTTCCAGCAAAGGGCGGATCAACAGCACACCCAGCTTGGCCGGCTTGAACACCACGGTATTGCCCATGATCAAGGCCGGGATCAGCGTGGTGAAGGTCTCGTTCAACGGGTAGTTGTAAGGCCCCATGCACAACGCCACGCCCAGGGGGACGCGGCGGATCTGGCCGAGGGTGTCCTGCTCCAGTTCAAAACGACTGCTGCGGCGGTCGAGTTCCTTGAGGGCATTGATGGTGTCGGTGATGTAGTCGCAGGTACGGTCGAATTCTTTCTGCGAGTCCTTGAGGTTCTTGCCGATCTCCCACATCAGCAGCTTGACCACCGCATCGCGCTGTTCGCGCATGCGCCGCAAAAACGCTTCGACGTGCTGGATACGCTCGACCACGCGCATCGTCGGCCATGCACCCTGGCCACGGTCGTAGGCGCGCACGGCAGCATCCAGGGCGGTGAGGGCGGTGTCGGCATCCAGCAACGGCGTGCTGCCGATGTGTACACGCTCATCACCCAGTTGCACGGGGCTTTGCACGCGGGCGAGCGGGCCGTTCCACACCTGCAACTGGCCATCGACCAGGTATTCACGTTGTTCAATGGGCGCCGCCAGGCGAAATTGCTCGGGAATCTGCGCGGTGGAGGTGGGAAACAGCTGGGCGAGCAGGTTGCTGGTGGTCATGTCGCTACCCCTGGAATAGTTGCAAAACATGACTAGAGAGTCACCCAACAAGCGGCTCTAACGCAAGGCTTGCGCGCATTCTTGTTCGCAGGGTGGTGTACGCCGGGTAAACTGCGCGGCTTTTCAGAAGGAGTTCACATGAGTCAGTACCAGCCGGGCATTCTTGCCGCACCGGTGCCTTTGCAGGCCCGCCATCTGTTTTTTGCCCTGGATTCGTTGCAAGCCGTGCCCGCTGCGCTGGACGTGCTGGTGCAGTTGACGGATGCGGCGGCCGTGGTGGGGTTCGGTGAGCCGCTGGTAAAAGCGCTGGGTGCCCAGATCCCAGGGCTGCGCTCATTCCCGGCCGTTAGCGGCCCTGGCGCGCACAACCCGTCGACTCAGCAGGCGCTGTGGGTATGGTTGCATGGGGTGGATCGCGGTGAGTTGTTGCTGCGCAGCCGTGCCGTGGAAAAAGCGCTGGCTCCGGCGTTTCGCCTGGTGCAATCGATTGAAGGCTTCCGCTACAAGACCGGCTTTGACCTGACCGACTACGAAGATGGCACCGAAAACCCCCACGACGATGCCGCCGTGGAAGCCGCCTTGACCGACAGCGGCGCCAGCTTTGCCGCGATCCAGCAATGGCAGCACGACCTCGACGGTTTCGCCGAATTGCCTGCCCAGGAGCGTGACCACATCATTGGCCGCCGCCATGGCGACAACGAAGAACTCGACGACGCCCCGGAATCGGCCCATACCAAGCGCACCGCCCAGGAAAGCTTTACCCCGGAAGCCTTCGTGGTGCGCCGCTCGATGCCCTGGGCCGAGAATGGTCAGGCGGGGTTGATGTTTCTCGCCTTCGGGCATTCCTTCGATGCGTTTGAGGCCCAGCTTCGGCGTATGAGCGGGTTGGAGGATGGGATCGTCGATGGCCTGTATCGCATCAGTAAGCCGTTGACCGGTGGCTATTACTGGTGTCCGCCGGTCAGGGAAGGGCGCCTGGACCTGAGTCTGGTTTTTTAACCGCCTTTTTGCCTGCTCCCTCAAGCGCTTTTGAGCGCTTCCAGCCACGCGGGATCGAGCCGGGTTTGTTCGGTATCGATCCCCATCGCGTGCATCTTCGCCTTGTGTGCGTCAATCTCGCCGACCAGTTGCGCCTGGGCGCTGGAGTTGGCGTCCAGCTCATGCATCTGCGTCAGCCCCAAGTGATAGAAACGCAACAGCTTGATGGCAGTGGGGTCGTTGGCTTGCACCCGCTCGGTGACCTTGTGCATCACATTGGTCACGCTCATCAGGCTGCGCTTGAGTTGCCAGCCATACACCGCTGGCGCCAACCAGGCCTGGCTCCAGAACGGGCCACGCACCAGCGCGACCGTGATCAACACCCCGGCGAAGACGCCACCGACATTGAAGCGAAAATTGTCACCGCCAGGCTCACCGAACAGCATCACCGCCAGGCTCGACAGCAGCATGGCCAAGGCCAGGAACAGCGCCGCGACGATCAACGTGCTACGGCGGGTCTGTTGGCGATAGGCAGTGGGGTCGCAGGGTTTGAGTTCGAACATCCGGGGCAGGTCTCCAAAAAGGGCGGTCATCTTCTCACGCCTGGCGTAATGAAGTTGAACGATGGCGCGGGGCGGTTTCTCTAAAATGGTGAACCCCTCATGAGGTCAGTCATCATGTCTGAACACAAGCAGCCACCCCCAGGTACACCGGATCCGAACCGTACGCCGGGTGAGGAGGAGCGTGATAACGATGCGTTACGCCCCAACGATCCCAAAGAGCGCGGTCCGGACAACGATGTCGAGCGCGTCGAAGAAGACCTGGAAAACCTCCACGACAGAGCCCGCCCGCTTTAGCAGGAGAATATGATGAACAAACCTACCGATGGTCCCTCTTCCAACGAACACGCCAGTGGCAAGGATGAACTGGGCTTCGACCCGGATTCGCCGGATGTAGCCGACCCACAGGTCGATCCCATCGGCCCGGCTATTGCGCCGTTGGACAAAAAGGACGACGAGACAGCGAAAAAAAAGCCGCCCTACGATCCGTTGGGCGACTTGAAGCAATGAACCGAGCCCCGCCGTTATGCGGGGCTTTGTTTACCTGGGCGGCGACCAGCTGACGTCGCTGATACCGTATTTTTCCGCCCAGGGCCGGGTGGTCTTTTTCACCTGTTCGTGACCTACGCGGCCGATGCGGCTGACATGGGCAATGTCGGCATCGACGGCCGCCCAATGCCAGGCCTCGGCGTTGTTCATCACTTCGGCGCGCACCACGAAAGACTTGGGTTTACCGTGTAGCTGATAGTGGACGGTGTAGATTTTTGCGGTACTCATGCTGCCTCCCAATCTTGTTATAGATGGATAGGCCGGCGCTCCAAAAGGTTCATTCAAAATGACAACGCACGCAGAGGCGCGGCATAGTGACGCTCTTGCCCCGCGCCCAAGGACCGTGCCATGCACACACTCACCGATAGCCGCCTGTACCTGCAACGCCTGGGCTATGCCTCGCCACCGCCGCCCACCCTGCAAACCCTGCGGGACTTGCAACTGCGCCATGTGTGCAGCTTTGCCTTTGAAAGTCTGTCGACGTTGATGCATGCACCGGTACCGATCGACCTGCCCAGCGTTGAGCGCAAGGTGCTGCACGAGGGGCGCGGCGGCTATTGCTACGAGTTGAATCAGCTGTTCCTGGCACTCTTGCAGGAGTTGGGCTTCGAAGCCCGTGGCATCACCGGGCGTGTGGTGATCGGCGGCCCACCAGACGCCCACACTGGGCGCACCCATCGCTTGAGCCTGGTGACCCTCGACGGCGTGCGCTATATCACCGATGTCGGTTTTGGCGGCATGGTGCCCAGCAGCCCGTTGCAACTGGACAACGACGCACCCCAGGCCACCGCTCATGAGCCTTATCGCCTGACGCTCAAACACGGCAGCTACACGCTGTGGGCGCAGGTGGGCGAGGAGTGGCGTGGCCTGTACGTGTTCGATCTGCAAACCCAGGCCGACATCGACTATGAAATCGGCAACTGGTACGTCTCCACGCACCCAGGCTCCCCGTTTGTAGGGCAGTTGAAAGCCGCGTTGCTTGCGCCTGGCAGGCGCCATACGTTGGCCAACGCCCGCTATGCGGTTCATTACCTGGACCGGCCCAGCGAGAAGCGCAAGCTGGAGAGTGCTGATGAGTTGCTGACGTTATTGCGCGACACCTTCGGCATTTGTTTGCCGGCTCAGCCGCAACTTCGCGAAGCGGTTGAGCACCTGATCAGGGCCGATCTCGAAGAGTATTGAGATAGAGCCTTCGCTGAACCGTTTTTTCTCCATTTTGGTGCAAATCAGTTCGAACTTTTTGCAAACGCCAAGGTTCGAACCGATTCCTGAATACTTTGCCCACCTTAAAATGGAGATGTAAAACGATGTCCAAACTATTCGGAAAATTCATCAAGAGCACCTCGCTGCTGGCCTTGGTCGCTGCGCCAGGCGTGGTGTTTGCTGCACCCTCCACCGACCCGATTTCCACGTTCGGAATCATGGGCAGCTACAACGACTTCAAACTTGAAGGCGGTAGCGAAAGCGACAAGGAGCACATGCCCGAAGCCGGCCTGTTCTACAACTTCGGCAACAAGCTCACCGCCGAGTCGGGCTTTATCTACCAGGCCGGTATCGAAGCCAAGTACGGCGAAAAAAGCGATAACAAACTCAAGGAAGGCCAGGCCGACCTCGACCTCGGCTGGCGTGCCGCGCTGGATGCGCGCAACTTCGTCGACGTGATCGTGGGTGGTGGTTACACCTGGACCCGCTACGAGCCGGACACCAATGGCTACGACATGAAGCTCACCAACAAGTCGCCGTTTGCCAAGGCCGCTCTGGGCTACAACCACCAGTTCGATGACATGACCCTGCGCGTTGAAGCCGGCGCCCGTCACACCATCGACGGCCGCGCCAAGCTCAAGGTGGACGGCGTTGGCAGCGACAGCGTGGACCTCAAGGACCGCACCAACCCTTATGCCGAAGTCAGCCTGCTGATGAACCAGAAGGGCGACCTGCCAGTGATGGCGGGCTTGTACTACACGCGTACCGAGTACAAGCTCGACGACGACTCCTATGTGGCCGATAACACCAAGCTCAAGCGTGATGAGTATGGTTTCAAGGTGGGTATCGCGTTCTGACGCTGTTGCACTGAAAAAACGCCCCGAACTGCCGGGGCGTTTTTTTTCGGCTTGCAGGTCAGCCCAGTGCGGCCAGTTGCGCCACGGTTTCCGGAAAGCGCGCCACCAGGCGGATCAGGGTGACGGCCTGGGCGTTGGGTTTGGCCCGGCCTTGTTCCCAGTTCTCCAGGGTGCGGGTGTTGGTACGCAGATACATGGCGAATACCGACCGGGAGAGGTTGAGTTGCTGGCGCACAGCGATCACCTCGTCTGCGGTAAGCGGCGCCAGCTTGTTGAGGTGCACTTTGTGGTTGCGCAGGGTGATTTTACCCTGGCGTTCATCGGCCAAGGCGTCGAAGCCTTCGACCAGTTCGGAAAAGATGTCACGTTTCATCGTGCATTCTCGCTTTGATTTCCCTGTCCAGCATGTGTTTAAGGGCTTTCTTGTGTTGCGGTGCCAGGTCGTTTTGTTCGTGTTTGCCGTACAAGGTGAATAACCAGAATTGCGTACCGCCTGACCACCAGTAATAAATGACCCGCAGGCCATCGCGCTTGCCTTTGTTTCGCCGCTCATCGACGAAGCGAACCTTTCTCAACCCACCCGTTCCTTCGATCACGTCTCCCGCTTCGGGGTTCTTCATCAATTCCTGTTGAAAACCGCGGTAAAGCTCGTCACTCAGATAGTCCTTGCGATACCGCTCGAATGCCGGCAGTTCGATAAATAGAGCATCCATGTTCTGTACGTTGCCTGCGTAGAGTTTGGTGGCCCACCCGCGTTGGGTCAAGTGACCTTGCTGTGGGAACTTTCTTAAAACGCAGACACCATACGGCCGGCTTCAGCGGGTAGATGCCAGATGAAGAGGTAGATCGAGGAGGAGAATTCAGCGAGTCGAGGAGGGAAAAGCAAGTTTCTGGGAAATGCAAAACGGCGCCCAAAGGCGCCGTTCTGTTTATTGCATCAACCTAAACGATCAAACGCCCAGCACCGCGTGCTGCACCAGGGTGAGCAACGGTTGTGGGTACACGCCCAGGAAGAACGCGAGCAGGGCGATAGCCAGCAGCATGACGCCGCCTGCCTTCTGTTCCCAATGCAGCTCGGCATCCACACGGCGCAGGTTTGGCTCGATCAGATACAGGGTGACCATCACGCGCAGGTAGTAGAACACGCCGATGGCGCTGCCCAGTACCAGCGAGGCAACCAGCCACCATTCGTGGGCTTCGACACCGGTCGCGACGATGTAGAACTTGCCGATAAAGCCCGCCGTCAGCGGAATGCCGGCCAGGGACAGCATCATCACGGTGAGCACGGCGGTCAGGTACGGACGGCGCCAGAACAGGCCGCGGTATTCGTACAGGGCGTCGGCGTCACGGCCTTTGTACGGCGACGACATCAAGGTGATAACGCCGAACGCACCCAGGCTGGTGATCACGTAGGTGACCAGGTACACGCCAATGGCTTCCACGGCCAGGCCTTTGCTCGCCACCAAGGCGATCAGCAGGTAGCCGAAGTGGGCGATGGACGAATAACCCAGCAGACGCTTGAGGTTGTTCTGGGTCAGCGCCAGCAGGTTACCGAACAGGATCGACGCAATGGCGATCACCGTCAGCACGTTGCTCAGCACGCCGGTGTTGGCGGCAGGGGAGATCTGGAACAGACGCACCATCACTGCAAACACGGCCACTTTCGACGCGGTCGCCAGGAACGCGGCCACCGGCGCCGGGGCGCCTTCGTACACGTCTGGGGTCCACAGGTGGAATGGCACCAGCGACAGCTTGAACGCCAGGCCGATCAGCATCATCGCCAGGCCCAGCTGGGCAATCGGCGCCGGGCTGTTGGTAGCGGCCAGGGCGTGGCCGATACCGGTGAAGCTCAGGCTGCCGGCTTCGGCGTAGAGCAGGGCCATACCGAACAACAGGAACGCGGAACCGGCTGCCGACAGCACCATGTACTTGATGCCGGCTTCCAGGGAGCGTTTGTTGAAGAAGGCGTAGGCCACCAGGCCGTAGGTCGGGATCGACAGCAGTTCCAGGCCGATGAACAGGCCCGCCAGGTGCTGTGCGCTGACCAGCACGATACCGCCGGCCGCAGCCAGCAGGATCAGCAGGTACAGCTCTTCGCGGTTGCCCGGGTAGCCGGTGCCGCCTTCGCCGAGGTAGGCGTGGGCGAGGGTGACGCAGGCCAGGGTCGCCACCAGGATCAGGGCGATGTACAGCAGCGCGAAGTCATCGACCATCATCAATGGCGTGACTGCCAGTGGCGCGACCTTGAGGGCCGGGATGATCGACAGCAGGGCCAGGTTCAACCCGGCGCAGGACAGCAGGAACGTTTGCGAGTGATTGCGGCGCCAGGCGATTGCCAGCATCACCACCACGATGGTGAGGCTGGTAATCAGCAGCGGCGCAAGCGCGATAAAGTGTTGGATCGTGAATTCCATAGCGCTCTTACCGGGCCGAAGCGAGTTGGGAGAAGGCGGTGCCGAACCACTGCTGCACGCCATGCATCGTTGCGGCAGAAGTGTCCAGGAACGGTTGCGGGTACACGCCGATGAAGATCAGCAACACCGCAAGGCCAAGCACCATGATCAGTTCGCGCGCATCCATCCCTTGCAGGATGGTGTCGGACTTGGCCGGGCCGAAATAGGCGCGGTGGATCATGATCAGCGAGTAGACCGAACCGAACACCAGGCCGGAGGTGGCGATGGCGCTGATCCACGGCGTCTGCACAAAGGCACCCATCAGGATCAGGAACTCGCCGATGAAGTTACCGGTACCCGGCAAGCCGAGGGATGCGGCGGCGAAGAACAGGCTGATCGCCGGCAGGTATGCGATGCGCGACCACACGCCACCCATTTCACGCATGTCGCGTGTGTGCAGGCGCTCGTACAGCTGGCCACTCAGGATAAACAGCGCAGCGGCAGAAACACCGTGGGCCAACATCTGGATCACTGCGCCTTGCAACGCCAGCTGGCTGCCGGAGTAGATGCCGATCAGTACGAAACCCATGTGGGAAACGGACGAGAAGGCAATCAGGCGCTTGATGTCGGTTTGGGCGAAGGCCAGGAACGCACCGTAGAAGATCCCGATCAGACCCAGGGTCATGGCAATCGGCGCGAACTCGGCCGAGGCATTCGGGAACAGCGGCAGGGCGAAACGCAGCAGGCCGTAGGCGGCGGTCTTCAACAGGATACCGGCCAGGTCCACGGAACCGGCAGTCGGCGCCTGGGCGTGAGCGTCAGGCAACCAGGAGTGGAACGGCACCACCGGCAGCTTCACCGCGAAGGCGATGAAGAAGCCCAGCATCAGCACGTACTCGGTGGTCAGCGACATCTTGGTTTTCAACAGGTCGGCGTAGTTGAAGGTAATCACGCCGGTGTTGTGGAAGTTGACCAGGACCAGACCCAGGATCGCCACCAACATGATCAGGCCGGAAGCCTGGGTGAAGATGAAGAACTTGGTCGCTGCGTAGATCCGGGTTTTCTTGCCGTCCGAAGAGCTGTGACCCCAGAGCGCGATGAGGAAGTACATCGGCACCAGCATCATTTCCCAGAAGAAGAAGAACATGAACAGGTCGAGGGCGAGGAACACGCCGACAACGCCGCCCAGGATCCACATCAGGTTCAGGTGGAAGAAGCCCACGTGACGCTGGATCTCTTTCCAGGAGCAGAGTACCGAGAGGATACCCAGCAGGCCGGTCAGCAGGATCATCAACAGCGACAGGCCGTCGAGGGCCAGGTGCACATTGATGCCGAAGCGCTGGATCCACACGTGCTTGAATTCAAGCGCGAAGGTGGGATCGACACCCGGTGCCGGAGCGAATGAATAGTCACCGTGGGCCCACAGCCAGAGGCCGAGCGCGAGTTCCAGGGACATGGTCAGCAACGCAATCCAGCGGGGGAGGGTGGCGCCGAAGCGTTCACCCATCCAGCAGAGCAGGCCGCCGATAAAGGGGATCAGGATTAGCCAGGGCAGAATCATGACGGGCTCGTTTCCTTTCGCAAGTTCGCAAAGTACGCAGTGCACTTAAACATAGTCAGACCGCTACCACGACGATGGCGCCGATCACCAGAACGGCACCCGCCGCCATGGACGCTGCATACCAACGCAATTGGCCGGTCTCGCTGCGGCTCAGGGCGGTGTGACCGGCCTTGGCGGCACGCGGGATCAAACCGATGGTCTGGTCGAGCGGGTCTTTACGCAGCACGTGGCTGATCGCAAGGTAAGGTTTGACGAACAGTTTGTCGTAGATCCAGTCGAAGCCCCAGGCAGCGAACCACCAGGCCGACAGGAAGCGACCAATGCCACTGTTGGCCACGGCAGTCACGAAGCGACGCTTGCCAAGGAACAGCAGGGCCGCCAGCAGGATACCGGCGATGGCGATGGCGCCCGAGGCGATTTCCAGGCTGTGCTGGGCTTCGCCGCCGGCATGGCCGACGCTTTGTGGCAATACACCGTGCAGTGGCGGGGTGATCATCGCACCGACGAAGGTCGACAGGATGATCAGCACCGACAGTGGCAACCAATGGGAGATGCCGTGGCCTGCGTGCGCTTCGGTCTTGGCTTCACCGTGGAAGGTGATGAAGATCAGTCGGAAGGTGTACAGCGAGGTCATGAACGCACCCACCAGGCCTGCGTACAGCAGGTTCTGGTTACCGCTGGCAAAGGCTTCCCAGAGGATCTCGTCCTTGGAGTAGAAACCGGCGGTCACCAGCGGCAGGGCGGCCAGGGCGGCACCACCGACGATGAAGCTGGCGTACGCCAGTGGCAGTTTCTTCCACAGGCCGCCCATCTTGAAGATGTTCTGCTCGTGGTGGCAGGCCACGATCACGGCGCCGGAGGCGAGGAACAGCAGGGCCTTGAAGAACGCGTGTGTCATCAGGTGGAAGATCGCCGCGTCCCAGGCGCCAACGCCCAGGGCCAGGAACATGTAGCCGATCTGGCTCATGGTCGAGTAGGCGAGGATACGTTTGATGTCGGTCTGCACCAGCGCGGCGAAGCCGGCCAGTACCAGGGTCACGCCGCCCACGATGCCTACAAGGTGCAGGATGTCCGGCGCCAGGGTGAACAGGCCGTGGGTACGGGCGATCAGGTAGACACCGGCGGTCACCATGGTGGCGGCGTGGATCAGTGCCGACACTGGGGTAGGGCCGGCCATCGCATCCGCCAGCCAGGTTTGCAGTGGCAGTTGCGCAGATTTACCCACGGCGCCGCCCAGCAGCATCAGGGTGGCCAGGGTGATCCAGAAGTCGCCGACCTGGAATTTCTGCGGTGCCAGCACCAGCAGTTCCTGGATGTTCAGCGTGCCCACCTGTTGGAACAGGATGAACAGGCCGATGGCCATGAACACGTCGCCGATGCGGGTGACGATAAACGCCTTGAGTGCCGCGTTACCGTTGTTGCGGTTGCTGTAGTAGAAACCGATCAACAGGTACGAGCACAGGCCCACGCCTTCCCAGCCGAAGTACAGGAACAACAGGTTATCGCCCAGCACCAGGAACAGCATGCTGGCGATAAACAGGTTGGTGTACGAGAAGAAGCGCGAGTAACCCGCTTCACCGCGCATGTACCAGGATGCGAACAGGTGGATCAGGAAGCCCACACCCACCACCACGCCGAGCATGGTGATCGACAGGCCATCGATGTAGAGGGCGAAGTTGGGCTTGAAGCCCTCGACCGCCATCCACTGCCACAGCACCAGGGTGTAGTGACCGCCTTCAGGCGGTGCCACGTTGAATTGCC
Organism: Pseudomonas sp. GW821-FHT07B01; assembly: GCF_059419065.1. Lineage (NCBI taxonomy): Bacteria > Pseudomonadati > Pseudomonadota > Gammaproteobacteria > Pseudomonadales > Pseudomonadaceae > Pseudomonas > Pseudomonas sp. GW821-FHT07B01. The sequence continues at coordinate 30,086 of NZ_JBWKRA010000028.1, forward strand.
AGATGACGTAGGCGGCCACGATGGCCGACAGGCCGATGGAGCCCACGCCGATCAGGGCCGAGAGGTTTTCCGACCAGCGCCCGCGAGAGAACGACAGCAGCAGGAAACCGATCAGGGGGAATACGAAAGTCAGAAAGATCATGTTCATCCGCGCATCTCACTGGCAGCGTCGATATCAAGCGTGTGGAAGCGACGATACAGCTGCAGCAGGATCGCCAGGCCAATACTGGCTTCGGCGGCTGCCAGGCTGATCACCAGGATGAACATCACTTGCCCATCCGGCTGGCCCCAACGTGCGCCTGCCACAATGAACGCCAGTGCCGCGGCGTTCATCATGATTTCCAGGCTCATCAACACGAACAGAATGTTACGGCGAACCATCAGGCCGACCAGGCCAAGGCAGAACAGGATGCCGGCGACCGCCAGACCATGCTCCAAAGGGATAGCAGGCATCGTCATTGCTCCTTGGCTTCGTTGCGGCCCAAGTGGAAGGCAGTGATGGCTGCGGCGAGCAGCAGCATCGAAGCCAGTTCGACCACCAGCAGGTACGGGCCGAACAGGCTGATGCCCACGGCTTTCGCGTCTACGGTGGTGTGGCCGATGGCCTGGCCGCTCTGGTGAGCGAACAGCACATACAGCAGTTCACCCAGCAGCAGCGCTGCGAGGACAACCGGGCCGAGCCAGATGCCGGGCTTGAGCCAGACGCGCTCCTGGGCGACCGAAGCCGGCCCCAGGTTGAGCATCATCACCACAAACACGAACAGCACCATGATGGCGCCGGCATAGGCGATCACTTCCAGCACACCGGCGAACGGTGCGCCGAGGCTGAAGAAGGTCATGGCCACGGCGATCAGCGAAATGATCAGGTAGAGCAGGGCGTGCACGGGGTTAGTGTTGGTGATCACGCGAAGCGTGGACACCACTGCAATACCCGATGCGAAATAGAAAGCGAATTCCATCTTTCTTCCTTAAGGCAGCAAGCTCTTCACGTTGATCGGCTCGGCTTCGTTTTGTGCGGCGCCTTTTGGCTTACCGGCAACGGCCATACCTGCAACACGATAGAAGTTGTAATCAGGGTTTTTACCGGGACCAGAGATCAAAAGATCTTCTTTCTCGTACACCAGGTCCTGACGTTTGAACTCGGCCATCTCGAAATCCGGTGTGAGCTGGATCGCGGTGGTCGGGCAAGCTTCCTCGCAGAGGCCGCAGAAAATGCAGCGCGAGAAGTTGATGCGGAAGAAGTCCGGGTACCAGCGACCGTCTTCGGTTTCAGCTTTCTGCAGGGAGATGCAACCCACCGGGCACGCCACGGCGCACAGGTTGCAGGCTACGCAACGCTCTTCGCCGTCGGGGTCGCGGGTCAGTACGATGCGGCCGCGATAGCGCGGCGGCAGGTACACCGCTTCTTCGGGGTATTGCAGGGTGTCGCGTTTGCGAAAGCCGTGACCGAACACCATCACCAGGCTTCGCAACTGGGTACCGGTACCCTTAACGATGTCGCCAATATATTTGAACATGGGTCAAATCCTCACTGAACCGCGGCAGCTGGCGTGTTCAACAACACGACGGCAGCCGTCACCAGCAAATTGATCAGGGTCAGCGGCAGGCAGAATCTCCAGCTGAAATCCATCACCTGGTCATAACGCGGGCGCGGAATCGAGGCGCGCAGCAGGATGAACAGCATGATGAAGAACGCGGTCTTCAGGAAGAACCAGAAGAAGGCCAACTGCGGCAGGATGCCAAACGGCCCGTGCCAGCCGCCGAAGAACAGCGTGACCAGCAGGGCCGAGATCAAGATGATGCCGATGTACTCACCGACGAAGAACATGCCCCACTTCATGCCGGCATATTCAATGTGGTAACCGTCGGCCAGTTCCTGTTCCGCTTCCGGCTGGTCGAACGGGTGACGGTGAGTCACGGCCACGCCAGCGATGAAGAAGGTGCAAAAGCCAAAGAACTGCGGAATGATGAACCACAGGTTCTGCGCCTGGTACTCGACGATGTCGCGCATGTTGAACGAGCCAACCTGCACCACGATGCCCATCAGTGCCAACCCCATGAACACTTCATAGGATACGGTTTGGGCCGAGGCACGCAAGCTGCCCAGCAGGGCGAACTTGTTGTTGCTCGACCAACCGGCGAACAGCACCGCGTATACCGACAAACCGGCCATGGCGAAGAAGAACAGCAAACCGATGTTCAGGTCCGCCACGCCCCAGGTCGGGGTGATCGGGATGATCGCAAAAGCAATCAGTAAGGCGCTCATGGCGACCACCGGTGCCAGGGTGAAGATCACCTTGTCGGCAAACGGCGGGGTCCAGTCTTCCTTGAAGAACATTTTCAGCATGTCGGCAGCGATCTGGAACATGCCGAACGGGCCAACGCGGTTCGGACCGTAACGGTCCTGCCACCAGCCCAGCAGGCGACGTTCGACGAAGCTGAGCAGGGCGCCCGCGACGACCACGGCCAACAGGATCACGATGGCCTTGACCACCGAGATGATCACGTCAATTACTTCCGGCGTGAACCAAGTCATTGCGCTGCCTCCTGCAGACCGTCAACGGTTTTGCCGAAAATGGCAGGCGGAATACCGGCGATGCCTTTAGGCAGTGCAACCAGGCCGGCACCCAGCTCGTCATTGATACGTAGCGGCAGACGCAGGGTCTGGCCGGCCACGTTGAGGCTGAGCAGGGCACCGTCGTTGACGCCCAGGCGGTCGGCTTCGGACTTGGCCACGGACACATAGGCGGCAGGAATGCGCTCTTGAACCGGCGCGGCCTTGGAAGAAGTTTCTTCGCTGCCGAACAGGTGGAAGAACGGCACGACCTGCCAGGTACCCGGCGCCGGATTGAACGGACGCGGTACCGCAGCGAACCAGTTCAGCGAGTCACCGCTGCTTTCGATCAGGCGAGTGCCCGGGTCGCCAGCGCGGATGTGACCACCGACTTCGTCCTGGAACTTGTTCCAGGCTTGCGGCGAGTTCCAGCCCGGCGACCAGGCAAACGGCACCTGCTGACGGGGTTCGGCCGAACCCGAATAACCTTCCATGGAGAAGGCAAACGCGGTGTCGTTGTCTTGCGGGGTACGTGGCTCGTGCACGCTGATGTCAGCACGCATGGCGGTACGACCGGAGTAACGCAGCGGCTCACGTGCCAGTTTCAGGCCCTTGATGCGGAACGCGGCGGACGGCGCGGCATCGACGATACGAGCAAGCTGAGGCGCGCTGGCGGCGGTGGCAGCGGTCACGTGGTCGAGCTGAGTCCAGTCGATCGGCTGGTTCAGCAGGGTGGCGCGCAGGGCATGCAGCCAGCGCCAGCCTTCGTGCACCAGGATGCTGGCGTCCATGTACTTCGGATCGAACACCTGGAAGAAGCGCTGGGCGCGGCCTTCCTGGCTGACCAGGGTACCGTCGCCTTCGGCGAAGGTGGCGGCTGGCAGCACCAGATCGGCGCGGTCGCTGGTGGCGGTCTTCTGGTGGTCGGCGACGATCAGCACCTTGGCCGCATCCAGTGCCGCATCAACCTTGGCCGCAGCGGTGCGGGTGTACAGGTCGTTTTCCAGCACCACGATGGCGTCGGCGTTGCCGTCGATAACCGCTTGCAGCGCCGCGTCCACGGACTCGCCACCGAGCATGGCCAGGCCAAGGCTGTTGGCTTCCGGCACCACCAGGCTGATGGAACCGTTCTTGTCGCGCAGCTTCAGGGCCTTGGCGATGTTGGCGGCGGCTTCGATCAGCGCTTTGGAACCCAACGAGGTACCGGCAATGATCAGCGGGCGCTTGGCCGCCAGCAGGGCGTCGGCAATGCGCTGAGCCAACTCGGCAGCTTCAGCGTCCAGGCCTTCAACGGCGGGTGCGCTGGCGTCGAGGGCGTGGGCCACGGCGAAACCGAGGCGCGCCAGGTCGTCCGGCGCGGCGTGTACGCATTCTTCAGCGATGTCGTCGAGCTTGGTTTCAGCCAGGGAAGCGATAAACAGCGGGTTCAGCGCGTGCTGGCCGATGTTCTTCACGGCGGCGTCAAGCCACGGCTGTACGCGCATGGCGTCGGCCATTTCTTCGGCCTTGCCTTTGACCGACTGACGCAGCGACAGCGCGATGCGTGCAGCGGTCTGGGTCAGGTCTTCACCGAGTACGAAGATCGCATCGTGGTCTTCGATGTCGCGCATGTTCGGCACTGGCAGCGGGCTGTCGTTCAGCACTTGCAGGACCAGGCGGATGCGCTCCAGCTCGCCCGCTTCGATACCGCAGTAGAAGTGCTCGGCACCTACCAGCTCGCGCAACGCGAAGTTGCTTTCGAGGCTGGCGCGTGGCGAACCAATACCCACGATATTGCGCCCGCGCAGCAGGTCGGCAGCCTTATCCAGCGCGGCGTCCAGGCTCAGCTTGGCGCCATCGGCCAGCAGGGGCTGGCGTGGGCGGTCTTCGCGGTTGACGTAGCCGTAGCCGAAACGGCCACGGTCGCACAGGAAGTACTGGTTGACCGAACCATTGAAGCGGTTTTCGATACGACGCAGTTCGCCGTAGCGCTCGCCCGGGGAGATGTTGCAACCGCTGGAGCAGCCATGGCAGATGCTCGGCGCAAATTGCATGTCCCACTTACGGTTGTAGCGTTCGGAGTGGGTCTTGTCGGTGAACACACCGGTCGGGCAGACCTCGGTGAGGTTGCCGGAGAACTCGCTCTCCAGCACGCCGTCTTCAACGCGACCGAAGTACACGTTGTCGTGGGCGCCGAACACGCCGAGGTCGGTGCCGCCGGCGTAGTCTTTATAGAAGCGCACGCAGCGGTAGCAGGCGATGCAGCGGTTCATTTCGTGGGAAATGAACGGGCCGAGGTCCTGGTTCTGGTGGGTACGCTTGGTGAAGCGATAACGGCGCTCGTTGTGGCCGGTCATCACCGTCATGTCTTGCAGATGGCAGTGACCGCCTTCCTCACAGACCGGGCAGTCGTGGGGGTGGTTGGTCATCAGCCATTCGACAACGCTGGCGCGAAACGCCTTGGATTCTTCATCGTCGATGGAGATCCAGGTGTTGTCGGTGGCTGGGGTCATGCAGGACATGACGATACGACCACGGGTGTCGTTCTCGTCGGTGTATTGCTTGACCGCACACTGGCGACAGGCACCGACGCTACCAAGCGCGGGGTGCCAGCAGAAATACGGGATGTCGAGGCCGAGTGACAGACACGCCTGTAACAGGTTGTCCGCCCCATCGACTTCGAGCGCTTTGCCGTCTACGTGGATAGTGGCCATGGTTCAAAGTTCTTCGTTGGCCCGTTGTCAGCGGGCGTGGCTAATGGAATCTTGTTATTCATGTGCATCTACACAGCCTTTACGGCGTCAGCACATGAGCAGGCGAAGGGCACGAACCCTTCGCCTGTTTAAGCGTTACGCGCCGACTACGATCGGCTTCGCCAGAGGCGGGACGGCGGCGCTGGTGGGCGCGATGCCGGCTTCGAACTCCGAGCGGAAGTATTTGATTGCGCTGCCCAATGGCTCCACGGCGCCCGGTGCGTGAGCACAGAAAGTCTTGCCTGGGCCGAGGAAACCGACCAGACCCAGCAGGGTTTCGATGTCGCCCTCGCGGCCTTCGCCATTTTCCAGGGCCATCAGCAGCTTGACGCTCCAAGGCAGGCCGTCGCGGCATGGGGTGCAGAAGCCGCAGGATTCGCGGGCAAAAAACTGCTCCATGTTGCGCAGCAACGAGACCATGTTCACGGTGTTGTCGACCGCCATCGCCAGGCCGGTACCCATCCGGGTGCCCACCTTGCCGATACCGCCGGCATACATTTGTGCATCGAGGTGCTCGGGCAGCAGGAAACCGGTGCCGGCGCCGCCTGGCTGCCAGGCTTTCAAGGTGTAGCCGTCGCGCATACCGCCGGCGTAGTCCTCGAACAGCTCGCGTGCGGTCACGCCGAACGGCAGTTCCCACAGGCCAGGGTTCTTGACCTTGCCGGAGAAGCCCATGAGCTTGGTGCCCATGTCTTCGCTGCCTTCGCGGGCCAGGGATTTGTACCAGTCCACGCCGTCGGCGATGATCGCCGGCACGTTGCACAGGGTCTCGACGTTGTTCACGCAGGTCGGCTTGCCCCACACGCCCACGGCGGCGGGGAAGGGCGGCTTGGAGCGCGGGTTGGCGCGGCGGCCTTCGAGGGAGTTGATCAGTGCGGTTTCTTCACCGCAGATATAACGCCCGGCGCCGGTGTGCACGAACAGTTCGAAGTCGAAACCGGAACCGAGGATGTTCTTGCCCAACAGGCCGGCGGCCTTGGCTTCTTCCACGGCACGGTTCAAGTGCTTGGCGGCGGTGGTGTACTCGCCACGCAGGAAGATATAGCCACGGTAGGTCTTGAGCGCACGGGCACTGATCAACATGCCTTCGATCAGCAGATGGGGCAGTTGCTCCATCAGCATGCGGTCTTTCCAGGTGTTGGGCTCCATTTCATCCGCGTTGCACAGCAGGTAGCGGATGTTGATGGATTCGTCCTTGGGCATCAGGCCCCACTTCACGCCGGTGGGGAAGCCTGCACCGCCGCGACCCTTGAGGCCGGCGTCTTTCACGGTCTGGACGATATCGTCCTGGGCCATGTCGGCGAAAGCTTTGCGCGCAGCGGCGTAGCCGTTCTTGGCCTGGTACTCGTCGAGCCATACCGGCTCGCCGTCGTCACGCAGGCGCCAAGTCAGTGGGTGAGTCTCGGCCGAACGCTTGATCAGGTTGGCCGGGCCGAAGGAAGTCAGGGTCATGGGTAGCCCTCGAGCAATTGGGTCACGCCAGCAGGCTGCACGTCACCGAATGTGTCGTCGTCGATCATCAACGCCGGCGCCTTGTCGCAGTTGCCCAGGCAGCACACCGGCAGCAGGGTGAAGCGGCCGTCGGCGGTGGTCTGGCCGAGGCCGATGCCCAGCTTGGCCTGGATTTCGCTGACCACGGACTCATGGCCACCGATGTAGCAGACCATGCTGTCGCACACGCGAATGATGTGGCGGCCCACCGGTTGGCGGAAGATCTGGCTGTAGAACGTCGCCACGCCTTCAACGTCGCTGGCGGGGATGCCGAGGATCTCGCCGATGGCGTAGAGGGCGCCGTCGGGCACCCAGCCACGTTCCTTCTGGACGATCTTCAGGGCTTCGATAGACGCCGCGCGCGGGTCTTCGTAGTGATGCAGCTCGTGCTCGATGGCCGAGCGCTCGGTTTCACTCAAGGTGAAACGGTCTGTCTGGATAAGCGTGCTGTTCATGCTTAGCGGTCCACGTCGGCCATAACGAAATCGATACTACCCAGGTACGCAATCAAGTCCGCGACCATCTCGCCTTTGATCACCGAAGGGATCTGCTGCAAGTGGGCAAAGCTTGGGGTACGAATCCGGGTGCGGTAGCTCATGGTGCCGCCATCGCTCGTCAGGTAATAACTGTTGATACCCTTGGTCGCTTCGATCATCTGGAAGGATTCGTTGGCCGGCATGACCGGGCCCCACGAAACCTGCAGGAAGTGCGTGATCAGGGTTTCGATGTGCTGCAGCGTGCGTTCTTTTGGCGGCGGCGTGGTCAGCGGGTGATCCGCCTTGTACGGGCCGGCCGGCATGTTGCGCATGCACTGCTCGATGATCTTCAGGCTCTGGCGCATTTCTTCGACGCGCACGATGCAACGGTCGTAGGCATCGCCATTGGCCGCCAGCGGTACTTCGAACTCGAAGTTCTCGTAGCCGGAGTACGGGCGCGCTTTACGCAGGTCGAAGTCGCAACCGGTGGAACGCAGGCCGGCACCGGTGACGCCCCATTCCAGGGCCTCTTTGGTGTTGTACTGCGCGACGCCGATGGTGCGGCCTTTGAGAATGCTGTTGTCCAGGGCGGCTTTCTGGTACTCGTCCAGACGCTTGGGCATCCAGTCGATGAATTCCTTGACCAGGCGCTCCCAACCGTTCGGCAGGTCGTGGGCTACGCCGCCGATGCGGTACCAGGCCGGGTGCAGGCGGAAACCGGTGATGGCTTCGATGACCTTGTAGGCGCGCTGACGGTCGGTGAAGGTGAAGAACACCGGGGTCATGGCGCCGACGTCCTGGATATACGTACCCAGGAACAGCAGGTGGCTGGTGATGCGGAAGAACTCGGCCATCATGATGCGGATGGTGTCGACGCGGTCCGGCACCTTGATGCCGGCCAGCTTCTCGACCGAGAGCACGTACGGCAGGTTGTTCATCACGCCGCCGAGGTAGTCGATACGGTCGGTGTACGGGATGAAGCTGTGCCAGGACTGACGCTCGGCCATCTTCTCGGCACCACGGTGGTGATAGCCGATGTCCGGGACACAGTCGACGATTTCTTCGCCGTCCAGTTGCAGGATGATGCGGAAGGCACCGTGAGCCGAAGGGTGGTTCGGGCCCAGGTTGAGGAACATGTAGTCCTCGTTGGTGCCGGAACGCTTCATGCCCCAGTCTTCGGGGCGGAAGCGCGCCGCCTCTTCTTCTAGCTGCTGCTTGGCCAGGTTGAGGCTGAACGGGTCGAATTCGGTGGCGCGGGCAGGGAAGTCCTTGCGCAGCGGGTGACCTTCCCAGGTCGGCGGCATCATGATGCGCGTCAGGTGCGGGTGGCCCGGGAAGTCGATACCGAACATGTCCCAGACTTCACGCTCGTACCAGCTGGCGTTCGGCCAGATACCGGTGACGGTCGGGATGCTCAGGTCGCTCTCGCTCAGCGCGACCTTGATCATCACATCGCTGTTACGTTCCAGCGACATCAGGTGGTAGAACACGGTGAAATCGGCGCCGCTCGGCAGGCCCTGGCGCTTGGTGCGCAGACGCTCGTCCACGCCATGCAGGTCATAGAGCATGACGTACGGCTTGGGCAGGTTGCGCAGGAAGGTCAGGACTTCGACGAGCCTGGCACGCGCCACCCACAGCACCGGCATACCGGTGCGTGTGGCCTGGGCGGTGAAGGCGTCAGGGCCAAAACGGTTATTGAGTTCGACAACCACATCCTGGTCGTCTGCCTTGTAAGGCGGGATGTACAGAGCACTGCCTGTAGTCATGGTTTTTTATCGCTTTCGGTCAACGTAAAGAATGAAGCCAGGTTTTCGTTCTATAAAAGAAGCGGTGCTGGATCAGACTTCGTCGGGGCTGCGCAGGTTGGTGACTGCGATTCGCTGTTCGCGGCGCTGTTCCTTTTGAGACGGCATCTCGGCGCGATAAACGCCTTGATCACCGACCACCCAGGACAGTGGGCGACGCTCCTTGCCAATCGATTCCTGCAACAGCATCAAGCCTTGCAGGAACGCTTCGGGACGGGGCGGGCAGCCAGGCACGTAGACGTCCACGGGCAGGAACTTGTCCACCCCTTGAACGACGGAGTAGATGTCGTACATGCCACCGGAGTTGGCGCACGAACCCATGGAGATAACCCACTTTGGTTCGAGCATTTGCTCATAGAGGCGCTGGATGATCGGCGCCATCTTGATGAAGCAGGTACCGGCGATAACCATGAAATCCGCCTGGCGCGGCGAGGCCCGGATAACTTCGGCGCCAAAGCGCGCGATGTCGTGGGGCGCCGTGAAGGCGGTGGTCATTTCCACGTAGCAGCACGAAAGGCCGAAGTTGTACGGCCACAGGGAGTTTTTACGCCCCCAGTTGACCGCGCCACTCAGCACGTCTTCCAGCTTGCCCATGTAGATGTTTTTGTGGACTTGGTCTTCTAACGGGTCGGAAACGGTTTCCCGTTCGCCGATGGGGTACTGCTCGTTAGGAGCATCCGGGTCGATCCTGGTGAGATTGTATTGCATTGCCAAAGCCTCATTGTTTCAGCTTCGCTTGCCGCTTGCGACGAGCTTCCGGAGCCCAGTCAAGGGCGCCCACTCGGAACAGGTAGACAAGACCTGCCAACAGAATTGCTATGAAAACGAGAGCTTCGACGAATCCGGTCCAGCCGCTTTCGCGGACGGACACAGACCATGCAAAGAGAAAGAGGGCTTCGATATCGAAGATCACGAACAACATCGCGACCAGATAGAATTTGGCTGAGAGCCGCAAGCGGGCGCCACCTGTAGGCAGCATGCCGGATTCGAACGGTTCGTTTTTGCTGCGGCCCCAGGCTTTTGACCCGAGGAGGCTGGACACGCCGAGCATGAAGGCGCAAAGGCCTACAACACCGAGAAGGAAAATGGCAAAGCCCCAGTTGTGGGCCATGAGTCCTGTCGCGTCGGTCATGCTGGAAATCCTTAACAGAGAGCAAAGGTCTCTGAGCTCGAAAAAGTAACGATGCAGTGACGATATGTCGCACTGCAATCAATCGCGGTGATTTTATGGCTAAACACCGGGCAAGTAAAATTCCCAGGGCGAAATTATTCGGTGGAATAAGCACATAGTGCACCTTCTTGGGGCTGTAGCCCTTGTGGTGTGGGCATTAGCGGGCTTTTCATCAATTATGTTTTGTTTAAGCTGTAACGAAGTTTTCGGATGCCAAATGATAATGAATATTGTTTGCGAGGGGTGTAAGCGAGTGTTTCTCATGTGGCGCGGGAAGTTACCGTTACTTGCTTGAGTGTCGCTTAGTTGTCGCAACGGTTCTTTTAACCGATCGGATGTGCGCGGACACCGCTCTGGATCAATGTTTTTAGCAAAAAACTATGGATAGGGCGCGGTCAATGTAGGAGCTGGCTTGCCTGCGATGGCCGCGGATCAGCTGAAACACCTGCCTCTGACCCCACCGCCATCGCAGGCAAGCCAGCTCCCACCCTTGATTTTCGGTGATTCCTAGGCAAAAAAACGCCCCGAACCAGTCGGGGCGTGATTGTTGCGCGGCACTGCGGTTAGGTCTTCCGTGGGGCCGCAGTGGCCGTGTACGCGGTACTTAGTGGAACTGCTCTTCTTCGGTCGAACCGGTCAGCGCGGTCACGGACGAGGTGCCGCCCTGGATCACGGTGGTCATGTCGTCGAAGTAGCCGGTACCCACTTCCTGCTGGTGCGCCACGAAGGTGTAGCCTTTGGCGGCGTCAGCGAATTCCTGCTCCTGCAGCTTCACGTAGGCCGTCATGTCGTTGCGGGCGTAGTCATGCGCCAGGTTGAACATGCTGTGCCACATGTTGTGGATACCGGCCAGGGTGATGAACTGGTGCTTGTAGCCCATGGCCGACAGCTCACGCTGGAACTTGGCGATGGTCGCGTCGTCCAGGTTCTTCTTCCAGTTGAAGGAAGGCGAGCAGTTGTAGGACAGCAGTTGGTCCGGGTATTCCTTCTTGATCGCTTCGGCAAAGCGGCGTGCTTCGTCCAGGTCTGGCTTGGCGGTTTCGCACCAGATCAGGTCGGCGTACGGCGCGTAGGCCAGGCCACGGGCGATCGCCTGGTCCAGACCGGCGCGCACTTTATAGAAGCCTTCCTGGGTGCGCTCGCCAGTCACGAACGGCTGGTCGTACGGGTCGCAGTCCGAGGTCAGCAAGTCTGCCGCGTTGGCGTCGGTACGGGCCAGGATGATGGTCGGTGTACCGGCAACGTCAGCGGCCAGGCGAGCGGCGGTCAGCTTCTGTACAGCTTCCTGGGTCGGTACCAGTACCTTGCCACCCATGTGGCCGCATTTTTTCACCGAAGCCAGCTGGTCTTCGAAGTGCACGCCGGCAGCGCCTGCCTCGATCATGCTCTTCATCAGCTCGTAGGCGTTGAGTACGCCACCGAAACCGGCTTCGGCGTCTGCCACGATTGGCGCGAAGTAGTCGATGTAGCCTTCATCGCCTGGGTTCTTGCCGGCTTTCCACTGGATCTGGTCGGCACGACGGAACGAATTGTTGATGCGCTTGACCACGGTTGGCACCGAGTCCACCGGGTACAGCGATTGGTCGGGGTACATGGATTCAGCGGAGTTGTTGTCCGCTGCCACTTGCCAACCGGACAGGTAGATCGCCTGGATACCGGCTTTTACCTGCTGGACTGCCTGGCCGCCAGTGAGGGCGCCCATGCAGTTGACGAAATCTTTGTCGGGACGGAAAGAAGGCTTGGCACCCTGAGTGACCAGGTTCCACAGCTTCTCGGCGCCGAGTTTTGCAAAGGTGTGCTCAGGTTGGACCGAGCCACGCAGGCGGACGACGTCAGCAGCGGAATAAGCGCGGGTCACGCCTTTCCAGCGTGGGTTTTCAGCCCAGTCTTTTTCAAGGGCTGCAATTTGCTGTTCGCGTGTCAGTGCCATGGGGAAAAACCTCGTCGCGTCTTGTTTGAAGTATCCGTTTGCCAGCCCGGCATTCGTTGCCTGGGTAGGATTGCTCGCTGACCAGAAGCTCAGGGGTTCAAGTCAAATCTGACGGAGGTAGGCGACGGGATGAACGATGGGGCTCAAGGGGGAGTTGAGCAGGTAAGGGCAAACTGCGAACGGTCTTCGGGCGTCGTGGGCCTTTGTACGATCCATCAGTGTGTAGCCGGGTTACCTGGTTAGCTTCCGTCCCTCGGGACAACTTCGTTCCAGTCGCAACCAACGTCAAACACACCTTGTGGGCGGTACAGACACGAATCGGCTCAGGTGGGTAGCTTAGAGCGGCGATCCGAAGGCCCTTGCCAGGGCCCCTGATTAGCGGGAGCGAGGCCATCATGCCCATGCTTTTTTGGCTCGTCAAATGTTTTGTAGTGCTTTTCTTCTGGCACTACATCTTTAGTCTAATGCGACTTGCCAGTCAGTTTTCGGTGCTTCAGTTCAGGGTGTCGACCTTGACCCGTAAAGTCAGGTCATCGCGGCCCTGAGTAGAGTAGCTGCGGGTTGTAGAGGATTTGTCCGCCTGGGTTTCACGATTGATGCCGGCCAGGGGTATCCATTCGCCCAGGCGGCCGCTGACAGTTGTGTCGGTGCTTTGCACGTTCACTACATCGGGACGTTCCTGGCTCATGCGGTCACGGTTGGTACTGATGGCCAGGTGTACGGTCTCGCCGGTGACGCTGGCGGTCACGTAAAAGCCCTGGGTGACGTTGCGATACTGGGTCTGGTTTTGCAGACGGCCGTAGCTGTCCTGTTGCGTGGTGATCAGCGGTACGCTCTGGCCGACCTGGATCAGCGCAGGCACGCCTTCGCTGGCCTGGATCTGCTGCACGCCACCGTCGCGGCTGGCAGTGCCGTAGCTGATGATGCGCGTCTGGCTGTCACCGCTGTTCTGCTGGTTGTTCTCGTTGGTATCGACGGTGATCAGCAGGCGTTTGGCCGGTGTATCCAATTGGCCGAGCAGTGCGCGCAAGCCCTCGATCCTGGCGGGCTCAGCGTTGACGATAAGCTGGTTGCCGTAGGCGCTGACGGTGCCGTCCTTGCCAATGAAGTTCTGCGCCACGGGCAGCAGGTCGGCGCTGGTGCGGTTGTTCAGGTTGACGACTTCAGTGGCGGCCATGGCGCAAGCGCTGACGGTCATCACGAGGGCGGTGAGCAGGGTGCGTAGGGACATGTCCGTTATCTCTGCGGTTCATTTGCTTGATAGTGCCAGTTTGTCGGCCTGGTGGGTCGCAAGTTGAATCGTAGACGGCAAAATGCCCTGGCAGGCAGGGCATTTGTGGTGTTGCTGAAATCGCTATCGCAGGCGACGCGGACTCGGGTCAGTCCCCGCGCACCATATCCACATGCGGAATCCCGACCTCAAGAAACTCATCGCTGACGATCTTGAAACCCAGTCGCTCATAGAACGGCGCCGCATACACCTGCGCACTCAGGAATTGCCTGGTCTGGCCGCGTTTCACGGCCTCGCCGATCACTGCTTCCATCAGCTTGTCGCCGACTTTCAGTCCGCGCCAGTCCTTGAGCACCGATACCCGACCGATCTCGCCGCTGGGCAGCAATCGAGCGGTGCCAATCGGGAAGTCGCCTTCGTATGCAAGAAAATGCATGGCGCCGGCATCGTCCGCGTCCCACTCCAATTCAGGCGGGACCGATTGTTCAGCGATGAATACCGCTTCACGAATGCGCCGAATCTCGTCGATATCCTTTCGCCAGTCCGCGACACTTACGTGAACTTTATTCATCCGCGAACCCCAGGCTGCCTTGCTTGACCAGTTCGCACAGCAGGTCGCGACCGTCTTCGTCGGCCAGCCACTCGCCCAGGTTTTCGCTGTGCAGTGCATCGGCCGAGCACACCAGCTTCAACAGTTCACGCAGTTTGCCCGGCAGGTAACGGCTCTGGCCGCTGGCGAACAGCAGTACGTCGTCATCCACTTCGGACCAGGCCAGGCGTGCGCTCGGATTGCGTACCAGGATCGCGCCGTCTTGCAGGCTGTTGATGAAGTCTTCTTCGCCCAACTCTTCGCCGGCCACCAGTTCCGGGTAGCGTGGCTCGGTCATGAACTGGCCGAACCAGGTCAGCAGCATGCGCTCATCGCTCATGTGCTCGGCGAGCAGGCCCTTGAGGCGGTCCAGTGCGTCGCCCTGGATCTGGTGCGGGTCGCTGACCGGCTGGGCGTCGGCGTCGGTGTAACGCTCTTCGTCGGTCAGGTACTGGCTGAGGAAGTCGGTGAAGTGGGTCAGCACCTCGGCGGCGCTCGGTGCACGGAAGCCCACGGAATAGGTCATGCAGTCGTCTTCAGCAATACCGAAATGGGCCAGGCGCGGCGGCAGGTAGAGCATGTCGCCCGGTTCCAGCACCCATTCGGCGCTTTCTTCGAATTCTGCGAGGATGCGCAGGTCGGCGTGTTGCAGCAACGGGCTTTCGGAATTGCACATCTGGCCGATCTTCCAGTTGCGCTTGCCCTGGGCTTGCAGCAGGAACACATCGTAGTTATCGAAATGCGGACCGACGCTGCCACCCGGCGCGGCGAAGCTGATCATCACATCATCGATACGCCAGCTCGGCAGGAAGCGGAAGTGCTCCAGCAGCTCAGCCACCTCCGGCACGAACTGGTCGACTGCCTGCACCAGCAGGGTCCACTCGCGTTCGGGCAGGGTGCTGAAAGCGTCTTCGGCGAACGGGCCGCGACGCAGTTCCCACGGGCGCTCGCCGTGTTCGATCACCAGGCGCGACTCGACTTCTTCTTCCAGGGCCAGGCCTGCCAGTTCGTCGGCGTCGATCGGGCTTTCGAAGTCAGGGATGGCCTGGCGGATCAGCAGCGGTTTTTTCTGCCAGTAGTCGCGCAGGAATTCCCGTGCTGTGATGCCGCCCAGAAGTTGAAGAGGGATATCAGGATTCATGTGTAACCTATTGAAAAAAAGCACTTTTAAGACGGGAATAAAAACGCCCGGCGCGGCCGGGCGTCTCAAAGGAGCTTGCTTGGATCAGATGCGCTTGGCTTGTTCTACAGCGTTGCCGATGTAGTTGGCCGGGGTGAGCAGTTTCAGCTCGGCCTTGGCTGCGGCTGGCATGTCCAGGCCGTCGATGAAGGTTTGCAGCGCCTCGGGGCTGATGCCCTTGCCGCGCGTCAATTCTTTCAGCTTCTCGTAGGGGTTTTCGATGTTGTAGCGGCGCATTACGGTCTGGATCGGCTCGGCCAATACTTCCCAGCACGCGTCCAGGTCAGCGGCAATTTTCTGCTCGTTGAGCTCCAGCTTGCTGATGCCTTTGAGGCTGGCTTCGTACGCGATCACGCTGTGGGCAAAACCGACGCCGAGGTTACGCAGTACGGTGGAGTCGGTCAGGTCGCGCTGCCAGCGGGAGATCGGCAACTTGCTGGCCAGGTGCTGGAACAGGGCGTTGGCGATACCCAGGTTGCCTTCGGAGTTTTCGAAGTCGATCGGGTTGACCTTGTGCGGCATGGTCGACGAACCGATTTCGCCTGCAATAGTGCGCTGCTTGAAGTAGCCCAGGGAGATGTAGCCCCAGATATCGCGATCGAAATCGATCAGGATGGTGTTGAAGCGTGCAATCGCGTCGAACAGCTCGGCGATGTAGTCGTGGGGCTCGATCTGCGTGGTGTAGGGGTTGAAGCCCAGGCCCAATTCGTCTTCGATGAAGGCGCGGGCGTTGGCTTCCCAGTCGATCTCAGGGTAGGCCGACAGGTGGGCGTTGTAGTTGCCTACGGCGCCGTTGATCTTGCCCAGCAATGGCACGGCGGCGACTTGGGCGATCTGGCGCTCCAGGCGGTACACCACGTTGGCCAGTTCTTTGCCCAGGGTGGTCGGCGAGGCCGGCTGGCCGTGGGTGCGCGACAGCATCGGCACGGCAGCGAAACGGATCGCCAGCTCGCGGATGGCTTCGGCGGTCTGGCGCATCAGCGGCAGCATCACGTCATCACGGCCTTCGCGCAGCATCAGGGCGTGGGACAGGTTGTTGATGTCCTCGCTGGTGCACGCAAAGTGGATGAACTCGCTGACCTGGGCCAGTTCCGGCAGTTGGGCCGCTTGCTCTTTGAGCAGGTATTCGATGGCTTTGACGTCGTGGTTGGTGGTGCGCTCGATCTCTTTCACACGCTCGGCGTGCTCCAGGGAGAAGTTTTCCGCCAGGGTGTTCAATACAGCGTTGGCTTCGGCGGAAAACGCCGGCACTTCGCTGATGGCGGGGTGAGCGGCCAGGCGCTGGAGCCAGCGCACTTCAACCAGGACACGGGCACGGATCAGGCCGTACTCGCTGAAAATAGGGCGCAGGGCCTGGGTTTTGCCGGCGTAGCGGCCGTCAACAGGGGAAACCGCAGTGAGCGAAGAGAGCTGCATGGGGTGTTCTCGGACAGTCGGGCAACGAAATGGGGCGCGTATCATACATGAAAAAATCCGCCGGTCCGTCGCCAACTGACCGGCGTATTACGCGTAATGGCTTGAAAACAGCCTGCTGGTGCGACTTATTCGTTGCGCATCAACGGGTAAAGCTCTTTGAGCAATTTGCGTCGGCTGATCACCAACTGCCAGCGATGACCGCCCAGTTGGCGCCACAAGCGTGCCGAACGAATACCGGCCAGGAGCAGGGCGCGGATTTTCGACGCGTTGTTGGGTTGCTGCAGGTTACGCATGTCGCCGTGCACCTGGATGCGCTGGCGCAGGGTGCTCAAGGTGTCCTGGTACAGCGCACCACAGGCGGCGATCACGTTTTCGTGGGCCGGGCCGAAGTGTTCTACCTGGGACTGGATCTGCGGCAGGCGCTTGCCGATGGTGTCCAGCAGGTCGTCGCGCTTGGCCAACTGGCGCTCAAGGCCAAGCATCGACAGGGCATAACGCAACGGCTCGCGCTGCAAAGTACTTGGGTCGCGCTCTAGGGCGCCGATCAGGGCGCGATAGCCTTCACGCAGGGCCAGGTCGTCGCCGCCGTAAACCTCAAGGGTGTCCTTGGGGTCGCGGATCAGCAGGCTGCCGAGCATGCAGGTCAGGCCAGCTTCAGTGACTTGGCCGGTCTTGGCGATCTTGTCCACCAGTACCGCAGCGAGAAAGACACCGCCAAGGGCTGTCAACTGCTCCTGGGTCGGGCTCATGCCGGGTTGCTCCAGGCTTGCGCAACTTCAATCACGCCGCCGCCCAGGCAGATTTCGCCGTCATAGAACACTACGGACTGGCCAGGGGTGACCGCGCGTTGCGGGTCATCGAAGGTGGCACGGTAGCCGGTGGCGGTCTTTTCCAGGGTGCAGGGCTGGTCGCTCTGGCGATAACGCACTTTGGCGGTCAGGCGGCGCGGGGTGCTCAGGTCGATAGGGTTGACCCAATAAATCTCGGAAGCGAGCAGGGCGCCGGAGAACAGCAGCGGGTGCTCGTTGCCCTGGCCGACCACCAGCACGTTGTTTTCCAGGTCTTTGACCAGCACGTACCACGGCTCTTCACCGGCGTCCTTCAAACCGCCAATACCCAGGCCCTGGCGCTGGCCGATGGTGTGGTACATCAGGCCGTGGTGGCGGCCGATCACTTCACCCTCGGTGGTCTTGATCTCGCCCGGTTGCGCCGGCAGGTATTGCTTGAGGAAATCACTGAAGCGCCGCTCGCCGATAAAGCAGATACCGGTGGAATCTTTCTTCTTGGCGGTGGCCAGGCCGTGTTTCTCGGCAATCTTGCGCACTTCGGGTTTTTCCAGCTCGCCGACCGGGAACAGAGTCTTGGCGATCTGTTCGCCGCCCACGGCGTGCAAAAAGTAGCTCTGGTCCTTGTTAGGGTCCAGGCCCTTGAGCAATTCGGTGCGGCCATCGATATCGCGACGGCGCACGTAGTGGCCGGTAGCTATCAGGTCGGCGCCGAGCATCATGGCGTAGTCGAGGAAGGCCTTGAACTTGATTTCGCGGTTACACAGGATATCCGGGTTCGGCGTGCGACCGGCCTTGTATTCGGCCAGGAAGTGCTCGAACACGTTGTCCCAGTACTCGGCGGCGAAGTTGGCGGTGTGCAGCTTGATGCCGATCTTGTCGCACACGGCCTGGGCGTCGGCCAGGTCGTCCATGGCGGTGCAATATTCCGTTCCATCGTCTTCTTCCCAGTTCTTCATGAACAGGCCTTCCACCTCATAACCCTGCTCCATGAGCAGAACGGCGGAAACGGAAGAATCCACGCCGCCGGACATACCGACGATGACGCGCTTCTTTTGTGTGTCAGAAGGGGCTGGATCACGCATAGGGTTTCAACGGGTGTCTTGAAAAAGGACGCGATTCTAACAGGCTCACGCCCGCAAGGCTAAAGAGAAGGGCGGATCAATTCGAGGCTATGGCGCTGGCCGGCCAGATAATCATCGATGCAGCGGATGATCAGCTCGCTGCGCCAGTCGTCGCGCACGGCCATCAGCTCGTCACGGGTCAGCCAGCGGGCGCGCAGGATGCCTTCGTCGAGTTGATAGTCCGGGTGGTGTCTCAGGGCCTTGGCGATAAAGCAGACCCGTTGATAGGTGACGCCATTGCTGGGTGCGGTGTACAGGTAGATGCCGACGATGCCGGTAGCTTCCACGTCCCAGCCGGTTTCTTCCAGCGTTTCGCGCACGGCAGCTTCGGTCAGGGTTTCGTTCGGGTCCAGATGGCCGGCGGGCTGGTTGAGCACGGCGCGGTCGCCCTTGAGTTCTTCGACCATCAGGAAGCGGCCGTTGTCTTCGACGAGGGTGGCGACGGTGATGTGGGGGAGCCAGGTCATAAGTCGTCTCAATTCCAAGTGCGATGCGGTCAGTATATGTGATTTGCCTGCGATCTCAGGCAATCTCACTTGTACACTTTGATTCGATTTTGTCGGTGAGGCTGCATAAGCAATCTGCAAAATGCATCAGACATTCTATGATTTTACCGATTTCAGCTCTTGGCGTAGTTTATTTTTCCAGAATAATCCGCCGGTTAGTGTCATGAACCCGATGGCCCACAAACACTACGAAGTGTGCAGCGCTAAACTTCACCCGTTGCTTTCATCCAGCTATGGGGTGCCAGCTACATCAGTCGCGCGTGATCGTGAGCCTTTACCATGATGGTCCATTGCCTTGTGCCGGCCGCCCTGTAATGCCTGGAGAGAAGGCGAGCAGGGCGTAGTCTGAGGCAGGGATTTTGACAGAGTGTTGTTTAGCACTATCAAAGTGAGAAGAACGAAGAGTCCGGCATTTGGCTGTGCAGTGGTCCACTCAGGCAGAGCAGGCTGCGCACCGCCAGTCTTACGGTTTACTGAGTAGATTACAGAATGCAAGAGGCTGATTTTCGTATTAAGAACCTACTGAGTCATATTGTTGTATAAATTTTTTCTTGTTTCTTTATCGGTTTGAAAGGAAGTCGGACGCCAGCTCTGCGCCGGGCGGCAGCTCGCAAAAGTCAGCTGCCGCCGGCAATCAAAATCCTTACTCAATCATGTCGGTAATCACCGCTTCCAGTACCAGTCGTGACCAGACCTGCTTTACTATCGTCGTCATGCCGAAATACCCAATAGGCAGTTTCGTCGCTACCTCTAAACTCTCTACCGTAAAATATTTTAAAGTTCTTTTCTCCATCATGAGAATAGGGAGCCTGAAATTCGTAGCGCAGCTCACCCATTGTGAAAGACACATCAGTGCGCTTTTCTTCGGTGTTAAAGTTAAATCCTCCGCTGATGGCAGTTGAGCTGGTAGGCGTTCCAAAGGTGCCCTTAAACTTTCCGGTACTTTCATCCATCCAGGTAAACGTTAAGCGTCGACGATCACTAGTTTGATCAGCGTTGTAGGCACCTGTCATCATAATGGCTGCATTTGACATCGTGTGTATCTCCAAAAGGAAATTTCTCAGATTTTAATTGTTGCTGCCTGGATAGATTAGTAACGCGAGGTGTGCATCGTCACCTGTCAGGATTGACAGTTTCTTATTTGATTTCGCTATCAAGGCTATAGTAAAAGAGTTTCTCGTAGCCTATAGCCGAAGGGTAGCGCCTCAACGGGCTGGGAGGCACGTTCCAGCTACAGGCGCGGGCACTTAACGGCCTGTATCACAGCGAAGCCTTTACCTCTAAGAGATTTGATGGTGAATGGCTGAGCGGGACATTTTAGCGAGCCAGCAAACTCATCCTCTTGGAGGGTTGGTTGTAGCAGTCGTAGGTCGGATGAATCTTTACGCTAGCTGCTCATGAATTCGATGAGTAAATTCAATTACTTCAGATATACGGTTAAGCCTGCCGGCCAGTAAATAGCGGTAAAGTAGACAGTGATGGCGTGGTTGGAGTACCGGCAGCAGGAGAGAGTTAAGGGGCTCAGGGGGGAGGGTGGGAAGTTTTAGAATCACTCCCCAAGGCCGGGAAGGCCAAGAGCAGTTAGAGCTTCCAAGGCCCGGAAGGCCGTAAGGCTACTCCGCTTAAGTGAGCAGTATACGGCCAGGTGCCGGGATTGTGAGGCTGGCTTACAACCTTACTTCAACTTGGCAATCGCCGCATTGAGGGTGCTGCTCGGGCGCATGGCCTTGCTGGTCAGCTCCGGGTTCGGCGCGTAGTAGCCGCCGATGTCCACTGGCTTGCCCTGTACGGCGTTGAGCTCGGCAACGATGGTTGCTTCGTTCGCGGCCAGGGTTTTTGCCAGTTCGCCGAACTGCGCTTGCAGGGCAGTGTCTTCGGTCTGGGCGGCCAGGGCCTGGGCCCAGTACAGCGCCAGGTAGAAGTGGCTGCCGCGGTTGTCGATGTTGCCGACTTTGCGCGATGGCGACTTGTTGTTGTCCAGGAACTGGCCGGTGGCCTGGTCCAGGGTCTTGGACAGCACCAGGGCTTTCGGGTTGTTGTACGTCACACCCAAATGCTCAAGGGAGGCGGCCAGGGCCAGGAACTCGCCCAGGGAATCCCAGCGCAGGAAGTTCTCTTCCAGCAGTTGCTGCACGTGCTTGGGTGCCGAACCGCCGGCGCCGGTTTCGAACAGGCCACCACCGTTCATCAGCGGCACGATCGACAGCATCTTGGCGCTGGTGCCCAGTTCCATGATCGGGAACAGGTCGGTCAGGTAATCGCGCAGTACGTTGCCGGTTACCGAGATGGTGTCCAGGCCCTTGCGGGTGCGTTCCAGGGTGAACTTCATCGCGTCGACCGGCGCCATGATGCGAATGTCCAGGCCTTCGGTGTTGTGGTCTTTCAGGTAGGCCTGAACTTTCTCGACCACTACGCCGTCGTGAGCGCGCTGTGGGTCCAGCCAGAAGATGGCCGGGGTGTTGCTGGCGCGGGCACGGTTGACGGCCAGTTTGACCCAGTCCTGGATCGGCGCGTCTTTGGTCTGGCACATGCGGAAGATATCGCCGGCTTCGACTTTCTGTTCCATCAGCAGGTTGCCCTGGCTGTCGGTGACGCGGACGACGCCGTCAGCCTTGATCTGGAAGGTCTTGTCGTGGGATCCGTACTCTTCGGCTTTTTTCGCCATCAGGCCAACGTTTGGCACGCTGCCCATGGTGGTTGGGTCGAAGGCGCCATTGGCCTTGCAGTCTTCGATGACCGCCTGGTAGATGGTGGCGTAGCAGCGATCCGGGATTACGGCCTTGGTGTCGTGCAGTTGGCCGTCGGTGCCCCACATTTTGCCGGAGTCACGGATCATGGCTGGCATCGAGGCGTCGACGATCACGTCGCTCGGCACGTGCAGGTTGGTGATGCCTTTGTCGGAGTTGACCATCGCCAGGGAAGGGCGAGCGGCGTAGACCGTCTGGATATCGGCTTCGATCTGCGCTTGCTGGTCGGCCGGCAGCGCCTTGATGCGGGCGTACAGGTCGCCGATGCCGTTGTTCAGGTTGAAGCCGATCTGCTCGAGCACGGTGGCGTGCTTGGCCAGGGCGTCTTTATAGAACTCGGCAACGATCTGGCCGAACATGATCGGGTCGGAGACCTTCATCATGGTGGCTTTCAGGTGAACCGACAGCAGTACGCCTTGTTGCTTGGCGTCTTCGATTTCAGCGGCGATGAACGCGCGCAGGGCCTTCTTGCTCAGCACGGCGGTGTCGATGATTTCGCCGGCCTGAACGCTGGTCTTTTCCTTCAGGACGGTGGTGGTGCCGTCCTTTGCAACCAGCGCAATTTTGACCGCGTCAGCGGTTTCGATCTGCACGGCTTTTTCGCTGCCGTAGAAATCGCCGTTGCTCATGTGTGCGATGTGCGACTTGGAGTCAGCAGCCCAGGCGCCCATTTTGTGTGGGTGCTTGCGCGCGTAGTTCTTGACCGACAACGGTGCACGGCGGTCGGAGTTGCCTTCGCGCAGTACCGGGTTCACGGCACTGCCCTTGACCTTGTCGTAACGTGCACGGGTTTCTTTTTCCGCGTCGGTGGTTACGGTTTCAGGGTAGTCCGGCAGGGCGTAGCCCTGGGCCTGCAGTTCCTTGATCGCGGCTTGCAACTGCGGGGTCGAGGCGCTGATGTTGGGAAGCTTGATGATGTTGGCTTCAGGCGTAACGGCCAGGTCGCCCAGTTCGGCGAGGTGGTCCGGGATGGCCTTGGTGCCCAGTTGCTCGGGGAAGCTTGCGAGGATGCGCCCGGCGAGGGAAATGTCGCGGGTTTCCACGGCAATATCAGCGGAAGCGGTGAAGGCCTCTACGATAGGCAGCAGTGAATAGGTGGCGAGGGCTGGGGCTTCGTCGGTGAAGGTGTAGATGATCTTCGAGCGGGTGGGCATATTCGGATTAACTCTCTTCTTTGCTGAAAGCGTGCGCAGAAACTCGAGATGCGCCGGGTAGAGCGCGTTCGTTCAAAGTCATCCATGAGCGAAATGTCGAGGTTTCTTCGCGGTGATGTTGGTTTGCATCAGTCGAGCGTCAAGCGGGTGGGCTATGGTAATAGTCCGGCTTTCTGGCGAAAGGCTACGTTCTAGAGCGGTCCGCCGTCGTGACTCTTTGGTCAGCGGCGGCATTATACATAGGTCGCTATGCTTACGCTGAGCCTTCATACAAAAGGGGGCTCGTCCATTGGTCTAAAGGTCGCAGGTGCGTGGGGTGGTGGGATGTGCTCAAGATTGGCGCTTTTCCCTTTGCTTTCAGGCTTGTAGGCCACCAAATGTGCTGTTTTCGGTGCAAATGAGCATGGCGTGAGGTTTCAGTCGCCATTTATCTGGAGTAGGCTCGAACGCAGCCAGATGTTCAATCCATAGATGGAGTTCAGCATGGGATACAAGAAGATTCAGGTTCCGGCAGTCGGCGACAAAATCACCGTCAATGCAGACCATTCTCTCAATGTTCCTGACCAACCGATCATCCCCTACATCGAAGGTGACGGTATTGGCGTCGATATCAGCCCGGTGATGATCAAGGTGGTCGATGCCGCTGTTGAAAAGGCTTACGGCGGCAAGCGCAAAATCTCCTGGATGGAGGTGTACGCTGGTGAAAAGGCCACTCAAGTCTACGACCAGGATACGTGGCTTCCCCAGGAAACCCTGGATGCGGTCAAGGATTACGTGGTGTCCATCAAGGGCCCGCTGACAACGCCGGTGGGTGGCGGTATCCGCTCGCTGAACGTGGCCCTGCGCCAGCAACTTGACCTGTACGTGTGCCTGCGCCCGGTGCGCTGGTTTGAAGGCGTGCCCAGCCCGGTGAAAAAGCCTGGCGACGTGGACATGACCATCTTCCGTGAGAACTCCGAGGATATTTACGCGGGCATCGAGTGGAAGGCCGGTTCGCCGGAAGCGATCAAGGTGATCAAGTTCCTCAAGGAAGAAATGGGCGTGACCAAGATCCGTTTCGACCAGGATTGCGGGATTGGCGTCAAGCCGGTCTCCAAAGAGGGCACCAAGCGCCTGGCGCGCAAGGCCTTGCAGTATGTGGTGGATAACGACCGCGACTCGCTGACCATCGTGCACAAAGGCAACATCATGAAGTTCACCGAGGGTGCCTTCAAGGAGTGGGCCTATGAGGTGGCGGCTGAAGAGTTCGGTGCGACCTTGCTCGATGGCGGGCCGTGGATGCAGTTCAAGAACCCCAAGACCGGCAAGAATGTAGTGGTCAAAGATGCTATTGCCGACGCCATGCTCCAGCAGATCCTGCTGCGCCCGGCCGAATATGACGTGATCGCGACCCTCAACCTCAATGGTGATTACCTGTCCGACGCCCTGGCGGCGGAAGTGGGCGGTATCGGTATTGCGCCGGGGGCCAACCTGTCGGACACCGTGGCAATGTTTGAAGCCACCCACGGCACTGCGCCTAAATATGCGGGCAAGGATCAGGTCAACCCTGGTTCATTGATCCTGTCGGCGGAAATGATGCTGCGGCATATGGGTTGGGTCGAGGCGGCGGATCTGATTATCAAGGGCACCAATGGCGCGATTTCGGCCAAGACCGTGACCTATGACTTCGAGCGTCTGATGGATGGCGCTACGTTGCTGTCGTCGTCGGGCTTCGGTGATGCGCTAATCAAGCATATGTAAGCAGGCGGAAAAAACCGGCCGCCCTGATGAATGGGCGGCCGGTTTGTTTTCAGTGCGTTGTTCAGTGGCTGATCAAGCCTGTTTCTTTTTTTGACTTTTGACCGGGTGCTGCAGTTTTTCCTGCCGTGGACGTGGTTGTGACTAACTTGATATCCACCGCATGCAAGCCCTTTGGGCCCTGTTTGATATCAAAGGACACCGGTTGACCCGCCTTCAGCGTTTTGTACCCATCCATATCTATCGCTGAGAAATGCGCAAAAAGGTCTTCACTCTTGCCGTCTTCATTAATGAAGCCGTAACCCTTGGCATTGTTGAACCACTTGACCTTACCGCTTAGCATCGCCATATCCCTCTGCACCAGACTCCATCACTGGAGTATCATCCTGTCTATCCGTCCTAACCCGAATAAATAAGGTTGACTGCGCGGACCTTTTTTACCCACTGTGGGCTCTATTCGTTGTAACACCGTTTCGCCGATAGTCAAGGTGACCAAAGGGTCAGAGTTGAAATTCTGACAGGCCGCCCCCACCACTGTAATTGAACCACTGACGAACCTTTCTTTCCCATGCATGCAAACAGCCAGATTCGACTAACATTCAATCAGGATCGCCCGGATCAGGAACATGACGACGACGGTTCTGCAGGCATTGCTGTTCAGGAGGCCAAGCCTGCTTTACAGGCGCCGCCGATGTACAAGGTGGTTTTGTTCAATGATGACTACACACCGATGGATTTCGTCGTCGAAGTGCTCGAGGTGTTTTTTAACCTGAACCGCGAGTTGGCGACCAAGGTAATGCTGGCCGTTCACACAGAAGGACGGGCAGTATGTGGAGTGTTTACCCGCGACATCGCCGAGACAAAGGCCATGCAGGTCAACCAGTACGCCAGGGAAAGCCAGCATCCGCTACTCTGTGAAATCGAGAAGGACGGTTAACGCCGACCACTTGGGTATGAGGTGAAGCTATGTTAAACCGCGAGCTCGAAGTCACCCTCAATCTTGCCTTCAAGGAGGCTCGTTCGAAGCGTCATGAATTCATGACCGTCGAACACCTGCTGCTGGCACTTTTGGATAACGAAGCTGCCGCCACCGTTCTACGTGCGTGCGGCGCCAACCTCGACAAGCTCAAGCATGACCTGCAGGAGTTTATCGACTCCACCACGCCACTGATCCCCGTGCATGACGAGGACCGCGAAACCCAGCCAACCCTGGGGTTCCAGCGGGTATTGCAGCGTGCTGTGTTCCACGTACAGAGCTCCGGTAAGCGTGAAGTCACGGGCGCGAATGTGCTGGTGGCAATTTTCAGCGAACAGGAAAGCCAGGCCGTGTTCCTGCTCAAGCAGCAGAGCGTTGCCCGTATTGATGTAGTCAATTACATCGCCCACGGTATCTCCAAGGTGCCTGGGCATGGCGATCATTCCGAGGGTGAGCAGGATATGCAGGACGAGGAGGGTGGTGAGTCTTCTTCTTCAAGCAATCCGCTGGATGCGTATGCCAGCAACCTCAATGAAATGGCGCGTCAGGGGCGGATCGATCCGCTGGTGGGGCGTGAGCATGAGGTTGAGCGTGTAGCGCAGATACTTGCGCGTCGTCGCAAGAACAACCCGTTGCTGGTGGGCGAGGCGGGCGTGGGTAAGACCGCGATTGCCGAAGGCCTGGCCAAACGCATTGTCGACAACCAGGTGCCAGACCTGCTGGCCAGCAGTGTCGTCTATTCCCTTGACCTGGGCGCGTTGCTCGCCGGGACCAAGTACCGTGGCGATTTCGAGAAACGCTTCAAGGCGTTGCTCGGTGAGTTGAAAAAGCGTCCACAGGCCATCCTGTTCATCGACGAGATCCATACCATCATTGGCGCCGGTGCAGCTTCCGGTGGGGTGATGGACGCTTCCAACCTGCTCAAGCCACTGCTGTCCTCGGGTGATATCCGTTGCATTGGTTCGACCACGTTCCAGGAATTCCGCGGCATCTTCGAAAAAGACCGTGCCCTGGCGCGTCGCTTCCAGAAAGTCGACGTGTCCGAGCCTTCGGTTGAAGATACCATCGGCATCCTGCGTGGGCTCAAGGGGCGTTTTGAAGCGCACCATGGCATCGAATACACTGATGAGGCCTTGCGTGCGGCGGCTGAGCTGGCGTCGCGCTACATCAATGACCGGCATATGCCTGACAAGGCCATCGATGTGATCGACGAAGCGGGTGCCTACCAGCGCCTGCAGCCGGTCGAGAAGCGCGTGAAGCGCATCGACGTGCCTCAGGTCGAGGACATCGTGGCCAAGATCGCGCGGATTCCGCCAAAACACGTCACCAGTTCCGACAAGGAGTTGCTGCGTAACCTGGAGCGCGACCTCAAGCTCACCGTGTTTGGCCAGGATGCGGCCATCGACTCGCTGTCCACGGCGATCAAGTTGTCCCGTGCGGGCCTCAAGTCGCCGGACAAGCCAGTCGGTTCGTTCCTGTTCGCAGGCCCGACCGGCGTCGGCAAGACCGAGGCGGCTCGCCAGTTGGCCAAGGCCATGGGCATCGAACTGGTCCGTTTCGACATGTCCGAGTACATGGAGCGCCACACTGTGTCGCGCTTGATCGGTGCGCCTCCGGGCTATGTCGGCTTCGACCAGGGCGGCCTGTTGACCGAGGCGATCACCAAGCAGCCACATTGTGTATTGCTGCTCGATGAAATCGAAAAGGCTCACCCGGAAGTCTTCAACCTGCTATTGCAGGTCATGGACCACGGGACCCTGACCGACAACAACGGGCGCAAGGCGGACTTCCGCAACGTGATCGTGATCATGACCACCAACGCCGGTGCCGAAACCGCGGCGCGGGCTTCGATCGGCTTCACGCATCAGGATCACTCGTCCGATGCCATGGAAGTGATCAAGAAGAGCTTCACGCCGGAGTTCCGCAACCGCCTGGACACCATTATCCAGTTTGGTCGCCTCAGCCATGAGGTCATCAAAAGCGTGGTGGACAAGTTCCTCACCGAGCTTCAAGCGCAGTTGGAAGACAAGCGCGTGCAGCTGGATGTGACGGAAGCGGCCCGCAGTTGGATCGCAGAGGGCGGCTACGATGCGGCAATGGGCGCACGCCCAATGGCGCGTCTGATCCAGGACAAGATCAAGCGGCCACTGGCCGAAGAGATCCTGTTCGGCGAACTCTCCGACCATGGTGGCGTGGTACACATCGACCTGAAGGACGGCGAGCTGACCTTCGAGTTCGAGACCACGGCTGAAATGGCCTGATCGTTAGCTGCAACATTGCAAAAGGCGCCGAAAGGCGCCTTTTTGCTGCCTGAAATACGATTACGTAACAATGACGGTCAACTGTGGGGGCTGGCTTGCCTGCGATGACGGTCCTTCAGTCGCACATCGTTAACTGGCCCACCGCTATCGCAGGCAAGCCAGCTCCCACAGGGTCAAGTGGCGACTGTTAAATCCTGCGCACACAAAAACGCCCGGCATAACCGGGCGTTTTGTATTGACTTGCTTAGCGAGCGCGGTAAGTGATGCGCCCTTTGCTCAAGTCATAGGGCGTCAGCTCGACGCGCACTTTGTCACCGGTAAGAATACGAATGTAGTTCTTGCGCATCTTGCCGGAGATATGCGCGGTTACGACGTGCCCATTTTCCAACTCCACACGAAACATGGTGTTGGGCAGGGTGTCGACGACAGTGCCTTCCATTTCGAAGCTGTCTTCTTTCGACATGCAGTAAAGCCCTCGGTATCCAGTGAATGGCCCGGTGCAACTGCGCCAGGCAAAAGCGGCGTGCATTGTGCCCGAAAAAGGGTGTTCAAGCCAAGGGGTTCTAGTTAAGCGTGACCCATCTTTGATTAATCAGCAGCTCAATGGGCCGATATTGGGTCTTGTAGTTCATCTTTTTGCAGTTCTTGATCCAGTATCCGAGGTACACCGCTTCCAGCTCCAGGCGCAGCGCTTCGCCTATTTGCCAGAGGATGGCGAAGCGCCCGAGGCTGCGGCGTTCTTCGGTCGGTTCATAGAAGGTGTACACCGCCGAGAGGCCGTTGGGCAGTAGGTCGGTGACCGCCACGGCCAGCAGGCGGCCGTCGAGGCGGAACTCGTAGAAACGCGAAAAAGGCAAGTCACGCACCAGGAATGTGGAAAACTGGTCGCGGCTGGGCGGATACATATCGCCGTCGGCATGACGCTGCTCGATATAGCGTTGGTAGAGATCGAAATATTCTTCGCTGTATTGGGGTTTGGTGGCGTGTACGGTCAGGTCAGCGTTGCGCTTGAGAATGCGTTTCTGGTTACGGTCGGGCGAAAACTGCGCAACCGGGATACGCGCGGGCACGCACGCGTTGCAGTTCTGGCAATGGGGGCGATACAGGTGATCGCCGCTGCGCCGGAAGCCCATCTCGGACAGGTCGGCATACACATGCACGTCCATGGGCTGGCTGGGATCGAGGAACAGCGTGGTGGCCTGCTCGTCGGGCAGATAGCTGCATGAGTGGGCTTGAGTGGCATAGAACTTCAAGCGCGCCAGCTCGGTCATGATCAACCCTCGGGATAAGCTTTGAAATAAGTGTAAGCCACGTGCGCGAAAGTCGCCTAGGAAACCCACGGCCCGGCGTTGGGTTGGTCCAGATGTTTATGCAGGAAGTCAGCGAAGACGCTGCGCGGTATGCCGCGGGCACCCAGGCTGTGCAGGTGATCGTTGGGCATCTGGCAATCGATCAGCACAAATCCCCAGGCTTGCAGTTGCCGGGTCAATGTGGCGAAGCCGAATTTGGAGGCGTTGTCGGCGCGGCTGAACATGGACTCGCCAAAAAACAACTGGCCCATCGCCAGGCCATACAGGCCACCTACCAGTTCGCCCTGGTCCCAGACCTCGACGGAATGCGCATAGCCGCGTTGGTGCAGCTCCAGATAAGCCTTCTGGATACCTTCGGTGATCCAGGTGCCATCGGCGTAGGCACGGGGCGCGGCGCAGGCTTGGATGACGGCGGCGAAATCCTGGTCGAAGGTCACGGTATAGCGCTGCTGGCGCAATAATTTGCCCAGGCTGCGGGAAACATGCAGCTCGTCGGGGAAAATCACCGTGCGCGGGTCTGGCGACCACCAGAGGATGGGCTGGCCTTCGGAGAACCAGGGGAAGCAGCCATGGCGGTAGGCCTGGATCAGTCGTTCGGCCGACAGGTCGCCACCGGCGGCAAGCAGGCCGTTGGGTTCGCGCATAGCCTTGGCCAAGGGAGGGAATGTCAGGGTGTCGCGTTGTAACCAGGTCAGCATGGCATCCAGGCTTAGGGAAGGGGAGGGGAGTGGCAGGTCATGCACCTGCACCGCAAGCGTTGATTATTGACGACCCTGCGCCATGGGGCCAGCCCGAATAGGCGATTGACGAGGATTAGCATGAACGGGTGTTTCTGCAACTCTGTACACAGGGTGTGGTCGTAATCGGGTCTGGCGCATGCCGGCCATTTGCCAAGCTTGCCTGGATTGCTAAATACAGCTCATAAGCCTTTGTCAGCAAAGGCAATGCATGCTCAAATTGTCCGTGCAGTCAGGTGAAGGGCAAGTGTGTGGCATCGCGCACGCAAACCCGTACAATGCGGCCATTGTGGCGTTATCGCCATTTCACCTATCCGTCACCGGATGTTAAAAGTAGATTCAGCAACATTCGTTCATTTTTCAACTGCTCCGGATAGAGCAGTCGTGTGTAGTCATTCAACAGATGGACGCGCTAAAGGCGCAGGAATAGACCCGTTTTGAAGAAATCCGCCGCAGCACCTAAAGCAGCAGTCGTACCGGCCTGGCGCCAGCACCTGCATTACCGACTCAAGGAAGGCGCACTGATTGCCATCGGTGCGCTGTGCCTGTTCCTGATGATGGCCTTGCTCACCTATGGCAAGGACGATCCGGGCTGGAGCCATAACAGCAAGATCGATGACGTGCAGAATTTCGGCGGCCCTGTAGGTTCCTACAGCGCCGATATCCTCTTCATGATCCTGGGTTACTTCGCCTACATTTTCCCGCTGTTGCTGGCGGTCAAGACCTGGCAGATCTTCCGCCAGCGTCACGAGCCGTGGCAGTGGAGCGGCTGGCTGTTCTCCTGGCGCCTGATCGGCCTGGTGTTCCTGGTGCTGTCGGGCGCTGCGCTGGCGCATATCCACTTCCATGCACCGACCGGCTTGCCGGCGGGCGCGGGCGGGGCTCTGGGCGAAAGCCTTGGCGACCTGGCACGCCGTACCCTGAATATCCAGGGCAGCACCCTGATGTTCATCGCGCTGTTCCTGTTCGGCCTCACGGTATTCACCGACCTGTCATGGTTCAAGGTGATGGATGTGACCGGCAAGATCACCCTCGACCTGTTCGAATTGTTCCAGGGCGCCGCCAACCGCTGGTGGGCCGCCCGTGTCGAGCGCAAGCAAATGGTGGCGCAGCTGCGTGAGGTCGACACCCGTGTCAACGAGGTGGTGGCCCCAAGCACGCCGGATCGACGCGAGCAAGCCAAGGTCAAGGAGCGTTTGATCGAGCGCGAGCAGGCCCTGAGCAAGCACATGTCGGACCGTGAAAAGCAGGTGCCGCCCGTGATCGCCCCGGCACCGCCCAAGGCGCCGGAGCCCAGCCATCGCGTGCAAAAAGAGAAGCAGGCACCGCTGTTCATCGACAGCGCCGTCGAAGGCACCTTGCCGCCGATCTCGATTCTGGACCCGGCCGAAAAGAAACAACTCAACTATTCCCCCGAATCCCTGGCGGCTGTCGGTCACCTGCTGGAAATCAAGCTCAAGGAATTCGGCGTCGAAGTGTCGGTGGACTCGATCCATCCGGGCCCGGTGATTACCCGTTACGAAATCCAACCGGCCGCCGGGGTAAAAGTCAGCCGCATTTCCAACCTGGCCAAAGACTTGGCACGTTCCCTGGCCGTGACCAGCGTGCGCGTGGTGGAAGTGATCCCGGGCAAGACCACCGTGGGTATCGAGATTCCCAACGAAGACCGCCAGATCGTGCGCTTCTCTGAAGTGCTGTCGACGCCGGAATACGACAACTTCAAATCGCCGGTCACCCTGGCGCTCGGCCATGACATCGGCGGCAAGCCGGTGATTACCGACTTGGCGAAAATGCCGCACCTGCTGGTAGCCGGTACCACCGGTTCCGGTAAGTCGGTGGGTGTGAACGCCATGATCCTGTCGATCCTGTTCAAGTCCGGGCCGGATGACGCCAAGCTGATCATGATCGACCCGAAGATGCTGGAACTGTCGATCTACGAAGGCATCCCGCACCTGCTGTGCCCGGTGGTCACCGACATGAAGGACGCCGCCAACGCCCTGCGCTGGAGCGTTGCCGAGATGGAGCGCCGCTACAAGCTGATGGCGAAAATGGGCGTGCGTAACCTGTCGGGTTTCAATGCCAAGGTCAAGGAAGCCCAGGACGCCGGCACACCGCTGACCGACCCGCTGTACAAGCGCGAAAGCATTCACGATGAAGCACCACTGCTGACCAAGCTGCCGACCATCGTGGTGGTGGTCGATGAATTTGCCGACATGATGATGATCGTCGGCAAGAAGGTTGAAGAGCTGATCGCCCGTATCGCCCAGAAGGCACGGGCGGCGGGTATCCACTTGATCCTCGCGACACAGCGGCCGT
The DNA here is from genome assembly GCF_059419065.1 of Pseudomonas sp. GW821-FHT07B01. Classification (NCBI taxonomy): domain Bacteria; kingdom Pseudomonadati; phylum Pseudomonadota; class Gammaproteobacteria; order Pseudomonadales; family Pseudomonadaceae; genus Pseudomonas; species Pseudomonas sp. GW821-FHT07B01. The sequence goes on from NZ_JBWKRA010000028.1 coordinate 62,314, forward strand.
CGGTGGACGTGATCACCGGCCTGATCAAGGCCAACATTCCGACCCGCATGGCGTTCCAGGTCTCCAGCAAGATCGACTCGCGCACCATCATCGACCAGGGTGGCGCCGAGCAACTGCTGGGCCACGGTGACATGCTCTACATGCCGCCGGGCACCAGCCTGCCGATTCGCGTTCACGGCGCCTTTGTTTCCGATGACGAAGTCCACCGTGTGGTTGAAGCCTGGAAACTACGCGGCGCGCCGGAATATAACGACGACATTCTCGCTGGCGTGGAAGAGGCCGGCAGCGGCTTCGACGGTAGCAGCAGCGGTGGCGACGATGATGCTGAAACCGACGCGCTCTACGACGAGGCCGTGGCCTTCGTACTGGAAAGCCGCCGTGCCTCGATTTCGGCGGTGCAGCGCAAGCTTAAAATCGGCTACAACCGCGCTGCTCGCATGATCGAAGCCATGGAAATGGCCGGCGTCGTGACCGCAATGAACACCAATGGCTCGCGTGAAGTCATCGCCCCTGGGCAGATGCGCGACTGATTCCGCGCCGCGTGGCAACACGCGGTGTGCCCTGACTACTTAATGAGGACTCCCATGCGCTTTATCCGCATGCTGTTGTTGCCGGCCCTGGCCTTGACCGCTGTTTCGGCTCACGCTGACCCGGCTTCCGTCGCCAGCCTGAAGAACCTGTTGGACAAATCCCAGACCCTCACCGCGCGCTTCTCCCAGCTGACCCTGGATGCCGGCGGCACCCAGTTGCAGGAAACAGCCGGTGAAATGGCCGTGCAGCGCCCAGGGCTGTTCTACTGGCATACCGAAGGCAAGGCGGAGCAGACCATCGTTTCCGACGGCCAGAAAGTCACGCTGTGGGACCCGGACCTGGAACAAGCCACCATCAAGAAGCTCGATCCGCGCCTGAACCAGACCCCGGCACTGCTGCTGTCGGGTGATGTGTCGAAAATCAACGACAGCTTCGACATCACCTCCAAGCAGGCCAGCAACGTCATCGAGTTCACTCTCAAGCCAAAATCCAAGGACACGCTGTTTGACACGCTGTCCCTGTCGTTCGGCAACGGCGTGATCAACAACATGCGCCTGGTCGACAGCGTCGGCCAGCGCACCGATATCCTGTTCTCCGGGGTCAAGGCCAACCAGCCGGTGCCCGCGTCCAAGTTCAAGTTCGACATCCCCAAGGGTGCCGACGTGATCCAGGAATAAACTGCCCAGAGGTTTCAAACGCTGCCCATGGATCTGTTTCGAAGTGACCCGATTGCCCAGCCGTTGGCCGCGCGCTTGCGTTCGACCAACCTGGATGAGTACGTCGGTCAGGAACACCTGCTCGCTCGGGGCAAGCCCTTGCGTGAAGCCCTGGAGCAGGGTGCGCTGCATTCGATGATTTTCTGGGGCCCGCCGGGCGTGGGCAAGACCACCCTGGCGCGGTTGTTGGCGAAAGTCTCGGACGCGCACTTTGAAACGGTCTCGGCGGTGCTCGCCGGGGTGAAGGAGATCCGCCAGGCGGTGGAAGTGGCCAAGCAGCAGGCCGGGCAATACGGCAAGCGCACTATCCTGTTCGTCGACGAAGTGCATCGCTTCAACAAGTCGCAGCAGGATGCGTTCCTGCCTTATGTCGAGGACGGTACGCTGATCTTTATCGGCGCCACCACCGAAAACCCTTCCTTTGAATTGAACAACGCCTTGTTGTCACGGGCGCGGGTCTATGTGCTCAAGAGCCTGGATGAAGCGGCGATGCAAAAGCTGCTGCACCGTGCCTTGAGCGAAGACAAGGGCCTGGGCAAGCGCCAGCTGAGCCTGAGCGATGAAGGCTTCAAGATTTTGCTGACCGCCGCCGATGGTGACGGGCGTCGCTTTCTCAACCTGCTGGAGAACGCTTCCGACCTGGCCGAAGACGGCGGCGAGATTGGCGTTGATCTGTTGCAAAGCCTGCTGGGTGACACGCGCCGACGTTTCGACAAGGGCGGCGAAGCCTTCTACGACCAGATTTCCGCGCTGCACAAATCCGTACGCGGTTCCAACCCTGACGGCGCGCTGTATTGGTTTGCGCGCATGATCGACGGCGGGTGCGACCCGCTGTACTTGGCGCGCCGCGTAGTGCGCATGGCCAGCGAAGACATCGGCAACGCCGACCCACGCGCCCTGAGCCTGTGCCTGGCCGCCTGGGAAGTGCAGGAGCGCCTCGGCAGCCCGGAAGGCGAGCTGGCGGTGGCCCAGGCCATCACTTACCTGGCCTGCGCGCCCAAAAGCAACGCGGTGTATATGGGCTTCAAGTCGGCCCTGCGTGCGGCCGCCGAGCACGGCTCCCTCGAAGTGCCGCTGCACCTGCGCAACGCACCGACCAAGCTGATGAAGCAACTGGGGTATGGCGACGAATACCGTTATGCCCACGATGAGCCGGACGCCTATGCGGCCGGCGAAGACTACTTCCCCGATGAGCTGGAACCACAGCCGTTCTACCAGCCCGTGCCCCGTGGCCTGGAGCTGAAGATCGGTGAGAAGCTCAATCACCTGGCCACCCTCGACCGTCTGAGCCCCCGGCAGCGGAGAAAATCATGATTCCTTTGGTGGTCGCCGTCTCGGTGGGGGGGATTGCCGGGACGCTGTTGCGCTTCGCCACCGGCAATTGGATCAACGCCAATTGGCCGAAACACTTCTATACGGCGACGCTCGCCGTTAATATCGTGGGCTGCCTGTTGATCGGCGTGTTATACGGCCTGTTTTTGTTACGCCCGGAAGTGCCTGTCGAGGTACGTGCCGGCCTGATGGTTGGCTTTCTTGGCGGCCTGACGACTTTTTCATCCTTTTCACTGGATACCGTGCGCCTGCTGGAAAGCGGGCAAGTGCCGCTGGCGATTGGCTATGCGGCCATCAGCGTATTCGGCGGGCTGCTCGCCACCTGGGCTGGCCTGTCCTTGACCAAACTTTGATAACGAGAGACCGACATGCTCGATTCCAAACTGTTACGTAGCAACCTTCAGGACGTAGCGGACCGCCTGGCATCCCGTGGCTTTGCCTTGGATGTTGCGCGCATCGAAGCGCTGGAAGAACAGCGCAAGACCGTCCAGACCCGCACCGAAGCACTGCAGGCTGAACGTAATGCGCGCTCCAAGTCCATCGGCCAGGCCAAGCAGCGCGGCGAAGACATCGCGCCGTTGATGGCGGATGTCGAGCGCATGGGCACTGAGCTGTCCGACGGCAAAATCGAGCTGGAAGGCATTCAGACCCAGTTGGATTCGATCCTGCTGGGGATTCCGAACCTGCCCCACGAATCCGTACCGGTCGGCGAAGATGAAGACGGCAACGTCGAAGTGCGCCGCTGGGGCACGCCGAAAGCCTTCGATTTCGAGATCAAGGACCACGTCGCCCTGGGCGAATTGACCGGTGGCCTGGATTTTGAAACCGCGGCAAAAATGTCCGGCGCACGCTTTGCCTTGCTGCGCGGTCCGATTGCGCGCATGCACCGTGCACTGGCGCAGTTCATGATCAACCTGCACACCGGCGAACACGGTTACGAAGAGGCCTACACCCCGTACCTGGTTCAGGCGCCGGCGTTGATGGGCACCAGCCAACTGCCGAAATTCGAAGAAGACCTGTTCAAGATCAGCCGCGACGGCGAAGCCGACCTGTACCTGATCCCGACGGCCGAAGTGTCGCTGACCAATATCGTCGCCGGCGAAATCCTCGACGCCAAGCAACTGCCGTTGAAGCTGGTTGCCCACAGCCCGTGCTTCCGTAGCGAAGCCGGCGCATCGGGTCGCGATACCCGCGGCATGATCCGCCAGCATCAGTTCGACAAGGTTGAAATGGTCCAGGTAGTAGAACCGTCGACCTCCATGCAAGCCCTGGAAGGCCTGACTGCCAACGCCGAGCGCGTGCTGCAGCTGCTGGAGCTGCCTTACCGCGTACTGGCCCTGTGCACGGGCGACATGGGCTTCAGCGCCGTGAAAACCTACGACCTGGAAGTGTGGGTGCCGAGCCAGGACAAATACCGCGAGATTTCGTCGTGCTCCAACTGCGGTGACTTCCAGGCCCGTCGCATGCAGGCGCGTTTCCGCAACCCGGAAACCGGCAAGCCGGAGCTGGTGCACACCCTCAACGGTTCGGGCCTGGCCGTAGGCCGTACCCTGGTGGCCGTGCTGGAAAACTACCAGCAGGCGGACGGTTCGATCCGTGTACCTGAGGTGCTCAAGCCGTACATGGCGGGCGTTGAGGTCATCCGCTAAATGGAATTTCTGCCGCTGTTTCATAACCTGCGCGGCAGTCGTGTGTTGGTCGTCGGTGGTGGGGAGATTGCCTTGCGCAAATCCCGGCTGCTGGCCGATGCCGGCGCGGTGTTGCGGGTGGTTGCTCCCCAGATCGAAAGCCAGCTGCGTGAGCTGGTGCTGGGCAGTGGCGGGGAACTGATGTTGCGCGGTTATCAGGAGGCCGACCTGGACGGTTGCGCCCTGATTATCGCGGCCACCGACGATGAGCCACTGAATGCGCAAGTATCCAGTGATGCCAAGCGTCGCTGCGTGCCGGTCAATGTGGTGGACGCGCCAGCGTTGTGCAGCGTGATCTTCCCGGCGATTGTCGACCGGTCACCCTTGGTGATTGCCGTCTCCAGCGGCGGTGACGCGCCGGTACTGGCACGGCTGATCCGCGCCAAGCTGGAAACCTGGATTCCTTCGACCTATGGTCAACTGGCTGGGCTGGCCGCGCGTTTTCGGGCTCAGGTCAAAGGTTTGTACCCGGATGTGCAGCAACGCCGGGCGTTCTGGGAAGAAGTGTTCCAGGGCCCGATTGCCGACCGCCAGTTGGCCGGGCAGGGCGAGGAGGCCGAGCGCCTGTTGATCGAAAAGGTCAATGGCGCGCCGCCTTACGCGCCCGGTGAGGTGTACCTGGTGGGTGCGGGCCCAGGTGACCCGGATTTGCTGACCTTCCGCGCATTGCGCCTGATGCAGCAAGCCGACGTGGTGCTGTACGACCGTTTGGTTGCGCCGGCGATTTTGGAACTGTGCCGTCGTGATGCCGAGCGCGTGTACGTCGGCAAACGTCGCGCCGATCACGCGGTGCCCCAGGACCAGATCAACCAGCAACTGGTCGACCTGGCCAAGCAAGGCAAGCGCGTGCTGCGCCTCAAGGGGGGTGACCCGTTCATCTTTGGTCGTGGTGGCGAAGAGATCGAAGAGTTGGCAGCCCACGGCATCCCGTTCCAGGTGGTGCCGGGTATTACGGCAGCCAGTGGTTGTGCGGCTTATGCCGGGATTCCCCTGACTCACCGCGACTATGCCCAATCTGTACGTTTTATTACCGGGCACTTGAAGAACGGTACCTCGGACTTGCCTTGGCAAGACCTGGTCGGCCCCTCACAGACCCTGGTGTTCTACATGGGCTTGATTGGCTTGCCGATCATTTGCGAGCAGTTGATCAAGCACGGGCGCTCCGCAGATACCCCAGCGGCGCTGATCCAGCAGGGCACCACGTCCAACCAGCGCGTGTTCACCGGCACCCTGGCCGACCTGCCGCGCATGGTGGCGGAGCATGAAGTGCATGCGCCGACACTGGTGATCGTGGGTGAGGTGGTGGTACTGCGTGAAAAGCTCAAGTGGTTCGAGGGCGCCCAGTCCCAAGTCTGAACCGGCTCCTGTGGCGAGGAAGCTTGCTCCCGTTGAAGTGCGAAGCGCTCCCAAATTTTTGGGGCCGCTACGCAGCCCAGCGGGAGCAAGCTCCCTCGCCACAGGAGTTATCAGCCAAAGACACCTTTACCCGGCAGCCGCACCCGATCATGCTCCGTATCAAACCCCTGCAACGGCCCCTTCGGCACAATCCCCGTCGGGTTGATCGTGCGATGACTGGCATAGTAATGCCCCTTGATATGCTCGAAATCCACCGTCTCGGCCACGCCTGGCCACTGATACATCTCCCGCAGCCAGTTCGACAAATTTGCATAGTCGGCAATTCGCCGCAGGTTGCATTTGAAGTGGCTGTAGTACACCGCATCAAAACGAATCAGCGTAGTGAACAGCCGCACATCGGCTTCGGTCAGGTACTCGCCGGCCAGATAACGATGGCTGCCCAGGTGCTGTTCCAAATGATCCAGCTCGGCAAACACATCATCAAACGCACTTTCATACGCCTGTTGTGAGGTGGCGAAACCTGCGCGGTACACGCCGTTGTTCACAGCGGGGTAGATGCGTTCATTGAGGCTGTCGATGGTCGAATGCAGGGCTTGGGGGTAGAAATCCAGGGTATTACCGGTCAGCGCATTGAACGCGCTGTTGAACATGCGGATGATCTCCGCCGACTCATTGCTGACGATGCGCTTGAGCTTTTTGTCCCACAGCACCGGCACGGTCACGCGCCCGGTATAGTCGGCGGTATCGGCGGTGTAGCGTTGGTGCATGAAGTTGAAACCGTCCAGTTTGTCGCCGCTGGAGCCGTGGGCCTTGTCGAAGGTCCAGCCGTTTTCCAGCATCAGCCAGCTGACCACCGAGACGTCGATCAGGCTTTCCAGGCCCTTGAGCTTGCGCAGAATCAAGGTGCGGTGCGCCCACGGGCAGGCGAGGGATACATAGAGGTGATAGCGACCGGCCTCGGCCTTGAAGCCGCCCTCACCACTCGGGCCTGGCGCGCCATCGGCGGTCACCCAGTTGCGGCGTTGTGCCTGTTCCCGTTGGAAAGCGCCATCGGCGCTACTTTCGTACCACTGGTCTTTCCACTGTCCTTCGATCAATAAACCCATGACTGGCTCCTTGGCTGATAAGCGTTGGAGCCCAGTCTAAAGAGATGAGTTCGAACTAAAAGCGCAAAGAACCGGCGTGAATGATCGATTAAATCGATTTATCCCGTGCGTCCCAGTACTGCTGGGCCAACTCGAACGCCTGTTGCCGCGGGTGACCAAGGCCGCGCAGGGCCAACGCCATGGTGGCGATCAACGCCAGCTGCGGGTAGCTGTCCTCGACGTCGCCGCGCCACAGTGCTTTTAGGTGCTCGGGCTCAAGCGTTGCCGGCTTGACGTGGCGCTGGACGGAAAGGGCGGGCCACTCTTCGTCCCAGCTCTGGCCGCCAGTGGTGCCATACAGATGACTGAGGGTGTCGGGGTTGATTTCGATCTCGCCGCCGTCGCCCTTGACCACAATCACGTTGTCACCCAGCAAGCCACTGGCATCGCGATGCACGCCCTGGTAACCGGGGTGGAAAATGCTTTGCAGGCCACAACGCGCATTCAGCGGGTTGAGCAGGCGCGCCAGAGAGTGGATAGGCGAACGCAGGCCCAGAGTGTTGCGCAGGTCAATCATGCGTTGCAGCTGTGGCGCCCAATCACCCAGCGGGATAAACGCCAGGTTGCCGTGGGCAAAGGCGCTTTCGACCTGTTGCCAATCGCGGCACAGCGGGATCTGCAAGCTGTCCAGCAATTGCTCGGTGTACAACCGCCCCGCAGTGTGGGCGCCGCCGCCGTGCATCAGGATGCGCACGCCGTTCTGTGCCAGGCATTTGGCTGCCAGCAGGAACCACGGCAGGTGGCGCTTTTTACCGGCGTAGGTCGGCCAGTCGATATCGACGTTCAGCGCTGGCGCGTGCAGGCGCTCACGTACGGCTTCGGTGAAGCCCGCGAGTTCTTCCGGGCTTTCTTCCTTGTGGCGCAGCAGCATCAGGAAGGCGCCGAGCTGGGCGTCCTCGACCTTTTCGTCGAGCAGCATGCCCATGGCTTCCCGGGCTTCCTCGCGGGTGAGGTTGCGCGCGCCACGCTTGCCTTTGCCGAGGATGCGCACGAACTGCGCAAAGGGGTGCTCTTGGGGTGTTACGAGAGTCAGGGGGGCAAAGTCGGTCATAAGCAATTCGTCGGCCTGGGCAGGCCCGCCAGCTTGGCGGCGAGTTTGGCGGGAGTGCCGTTGAACAGTTTGTTGAGGTGCAGGCTGTTGCCCTTTTCCGGGCCCAGCTTCAAGGCGGTGTACTTGATCAGCGGGCGCGTGGCGGGAGACAGCTGGAATTCGGTGTAGAACTGGCGCAGCAGGGTGAGGATTTCCCAGTGTGCCGGGGTCAGCTCCAAGGCTTCGGCAGCGGCCAGGGCATCCGCCACTTCATCGGACCAGTCGTTGAGGTCGACGAGGTAGCCGTCCTTATCCAGTTCCAGGGTGCGTGCGCCGACGGTCAAGGTGTTCATAGCCAGGTGTTGACCTTGTCGTAGTCGATCGACAGTTGCACGAAGCCTGGGTAATCGACGCTGTCAGCCCAGTCGGGCAGCGGCAGGTTGCGCGCCTGCATGTCCTCGGCCAGCACAAACACCTTTACGCCTTTGGTTTGCAGGGCGGGCGTGTGCAGGCCGTAGGCTCCGTCGCCGCACAGCAGGATTGCGTCCTCGGCCCCACAGATGCGCAGGCAGCTATCGAGGCGGCTGTCGGTAAACGGGGAATGAGACACCACATGTAGAGTCGACATCAGAGGGTAATCACCTGGTCGTAACGGTCAATCAGCTGGGAAATGGCTTGGCTGTCGAGCGCCTGCGCGTGGGCAGGCGGCGGCAACCCGCGTGCGGTCAGGCTATGGCTGCACGCGAACACGTCATCAATGCCGAACAGGCCCAGGGCCTGCAGGTTGGCACTCAGGTCTTTCTGTTGCACGGCCTTGGCCGCTTGGTTCAGCGCCAGTTGGAACACACCGTCATCCAGGAACAGCAGGCCAATGGGCAGATCGAACGCGCCGCCGGCCAGCACGATATCCAGTGCTTCCCGCGCACTCGGCCCGGACCACGGGGCCTGGCGGCTGATCACCAACAAGGATCTGGACATGTCACGGCCCTCCAAAACAGATCAGGCGGTCGGCGTCCTGGATCGCGTCATGCAATTGCCCCAGGCCCGACAACGCCCAGGGTGCTTCCAGGTTGATCGCGCTGCGTTGGTAACGCGCAGCTTCTTCGGCATTAAGCACCCCCCGGCGCAGGGCGGCGGCGATGCACACCACGCCGTCGAGTTGGTGCTGGCTGACAAACTCGCGCCATTGGCGCGCAATGTCTTGCTCATCCTGGGGCGCGACGATGTTATTGGACGCGCTGTACACGCCGTCCTGGTAGAAAAACAGCCGCACGATCTCATGCCCGCCGGCCAGCGCCGCCTGGGCGAACAACAGGGCGCGGCGCGAGGAGGGCGCGTGGGCGGCGCTATACAGTGCAATCGCGAACTTCATGGAAGACTCTGCCAACAAACGTCGGCCAATGATAAAGCCGCCGCCGCGAAAAAGCCCGCCGTGATCAAAACGGTCACTGTGGTTGATCGTTCTGACGATTGCCGGCAGGCGTCCGGCTGCCTAGTCTGTGGGTATTCGCAACCCAACTGGAGTCCCCATGTCAGGTCCCTTGGCGTCCCTTAAAGTGTTGGATTTTTCCACCTTGCTGCCCGGCCCGTTTGCCTCCCTGATGCTGGCGGACATGGGCGCCGAGGTGCTGCGTATCGAATCGCCCACACGGATGGACCTGTTACGTGTGTTGCCGCCCCATGATCGTGGTACCTCGGCCAGCCACGCTTACCTCAATCGCAACAAGCGCAGCCTCGCCCTGGACCTCAAGCAGGCCGAGGCGCTGGAGATTGTGCGTGAGTTGGTCAAGGGCCATGACATCCTGCTCGAGCAGTTCCGCCCCGGTGTCATGGAGCGCCTGGGCCTGGGCTATGAGGCGCTGAAGGCGATCAACCCGCGGCTGATCTATGTGTCGATCACCGGTTACGGCCAGACCGGCCCCTATAAGGACCGCGCCGGGCACGATATCAACTACCTGGCGTTGGCCGGCGTGGCCAGCCATACCGGGCGCCAGGACACCGGCCCGTTGCCCCTGGGCGTACAGCTGGCGGATGTGGCGGGCGGTTCACTGCATGCCGTGGTGGGCTTGCTGGCGGCGGTGATTGCCAGGCAGCAAAGCGGGGTGGGGCAATACCTGGATGTGAGCATGACCGACTGCTCGTTCAGCCTTAACGCCATGGCGGGGGCCGGTTACCTGGCTTGCGGGGTCGAGCCTGGGTGGGAGAACCATGTGCTCAATGGCGGGAGTTTCTATGACTACTACCGTACACGCGATGGGCGCTGGATGTCGGTGGGCAGTTTGGAACCGGGGTTTATGCAGCAGCTGTGCGCGGCCTTGGGGCGCCCGGAACTGGCGGCACACAGCGTGACGCCCGAACGCCAGGCCGTGCTCAAACAGGCGTTGCAGGTGGAGTTCGAGAAGCGCAGTTTTGACCAGTTGTGTGAGTTGTTTGCCGGGGTGGATGCCTGTGTTGAGCCAGTGTTGAGTTTGAGCGAAGCGGTGGAGCATCCCCAGTTGAAGGCGCGGGAGCTAGTCAGCCAGGTGCCCCGGGGAGATGGCTCGACACAAGCGCAATTGGCCTGCCCGCTGAAATTCTCCGAGGGGTTGCCGGCGCCCAGGCATATTGGAGTGGCGGTGGGGGCGCACAGTGATGAGGTGCTGGCGGAGTTGGGGTTCGGTATTGAGCGGATAGAGCAATTGCGGCAGGCCAAGGTTGTAGGTTGACTGAGCCGACGCTTTCGCAGGCAAGCCAGCTCCCACATCTGATCTTCGTTGCTTTGGGCATTGCGTTCGCTTAACTGTTCGGCACTGGGGCTGCCCACACATTTGGATCGCGGGGCATCGGTTAAACAGCCGCTATCTGTCAGGCCACCATAATGATCTTCGACACCAACTCCACCACCGTCTTGGCCTGCAGCTTCTTCATCAACCGAGCCCGGTGCACCTCAACGGTGCGGTGGGAGATTGCCAGGCGCAGGGCGATTTCCTTGGATTTGAAGCCGTTGACGATGTGCATGGCGATTTCCCGCTCCCGGGGCGTGAGGTCGCCGGTGCCCTGGTGCATGCGGTCCAGGCGTTCGAAGTGCCAGATCATCAGCTTGAACGGGTCTTTGGGGGTGAGGGTGTAGCCGTGGGACTTGGCCCAGAACACTTCGCCATTGTGGTGCTGCATGAAGCGTTCATCGGAATAAAAGCCGTTGTCGCTGTCGAGCAGCCAGTCATGGCTGCGCTTGCCGATGGCGTGGTAGTCGGCCTGGGACGGGTAGATCAGCAGAGTCAGCTGGTTGACCAGTGCGTCGCGGGTATAGCCGAACAGCTTCAGGAAAGCGTCGTTGCAGTCGAGAATCACGCGGTCGCTGGTGACGATCTGCGGTGCAGGGGACAGCTTGAACGCCAGGCGTTCGAGGTCGGGAAATTGCTGGGCTAGTGCGGTCATGGGGCATCCTGCCTCGTTGTTCAATGCCCTGGGGCGCTACTTACCCGTGTAAGTAGTTACACGAATTGGCGCACGATCAGGGGTGGGTCATTGTAAGTAAAGTCCGAATCAAGAACAGAAGAAATTGATTATGCCTGCTGATTGCGTCTCCATTGTTGCCGCTGGTCACTCCCGCTTTGGTCGCCTGGAAGGCACGACGCTGGAAGACCTGATCGTCCAGGTTACCCGAGGAGCCCTGAGCGACGCCGAGATTGACGCGTCGCAAATCGATGCGGTGTTCCTCGGCCATTTCAACTCGGGGCTGGTGCCCGACGGGTTTGCCGCCTCATTGCTATTGCAAGCCGACCCCGGGCTGCGCTTCAAACCGGCTACCCGCTGTGAAAACGCCTGTGCGTCCGGCTCGGCGGCGATCCAGGCGGGGGTCAATGCGATCCTCTCCGGCAGTGCTGAGCTGGTGCTGGTGGTGGGCGCCGAGAAGATGACCCACACCAGCACCGCCGCAGTCACCCAAGCCTTGGCCGGGGCCGGCTACCAGAACGACCCGGCCGAAGCCGGCCTGAGTTTCCCCCAGTTGTTCGGCCGCGCTGCGCGCCAATACGCTGAGCGTTACCACTGCCCGCTGGGCTCGATGGCGGCCATCGCCACCAAAAACCACTCCAATGCCATGGCCAACCCGCTGGCGCAGATGCATCGGGAGATGAATTTCGAACACTGCAACAACGTGTCCCAAAGCAACCCGTTCGTGGCTGACTCCCTGCGCCTGACCGATTGCTCGCTGATCAGCGACGGCGCCGCGGCGATCATCCTCGCCTCGCCCAAACGTGCGCGCGCGTTTCGTCGAGAGGTGCAAATCCGGGCGATGACCCAGGTCAACGATACCTTGCCCATCGCCCGGCGCGACATCCTGGCCTTTGAAGGCCCGCAGCGGGCAATCCATGCAGCATTGCGCGGCGCAAATGTGACCCTGGCCGACCTGAGTTTCGCCGAGGTGCACGACTGCTTCACCATTGCAGAGTTGCTGATCTACGAAGCCATGGGCCTGGCGCCCAAGGGCGAAGGCCATCGCGTGCTCGACAGCGGCGTGGTGCGCGCCGGCGGGCGCTTGCCGGTGAACCTTTCCGGCGGGCTCAAGGCCAAGGGACACCCCGTCGGCGCCACGGGGGTGTCCATGCATGCCTTGGCGTTCCGGCAATTGACCGGCGAGCCGATTGGCCTGGCGGTGCCCAACCCGGAGTTCGGCCTGGTGTTCAACATGGGCGGCATGGCGGTGGCCAACTACGCCTCGGTCCTGCAGGCACGCCGGAGCTGAGCCATGAACATTGCCAACTGGCTGCACGACACCCAGCGCCGTGCGCCGCAACGCCCGGCGCTGTTCAACGGCAGCGTGCAAGTGGCCGACTACGCCACCTTCGCCGCCCACGTGCGCCAACGCGCCGCGCACCTGGTGGAGCAGCATGGCCTGGTGCCGGGAGACGCGGTGGCGCTGCTGATGAAAAACAGCTGCGACTACCTGGAACTGCTCTACGCCATCTGGTGGATGGGCGGGGTGGCGGTGCCGATCAACGCCAAGCTGCACCCCAGCGAAGCGGCGTGGATTGCCGATAATGCCGAGGCGCGGTTGATCTTTACCGACGGCGGCCAGGTGTTTTCATCGCGGGATTTGCCCGCGCATTGCACGGAACTGGACGGCCACCCGCTGCCGCCCAGCCATGGTTGGCCCAGCCTGGAGCAGCCGGTGCCCCGCCAGGATCACGACCTCGCCTGGCTGTTCTACACCTCCGGCACCACCGGGCGTTCCAAGGGCGTGATGCTGTCCCACGGCAACCTGATCGCCATGTCGCTGTGCTACGCCACGGATGTCGATCAAGTGAAAGCCGACGATGCGGCGCTGTATGCCGCGCCCATGTCCCACGGCGCCGGCCTGTACAACTTCATCCATGTGCGCTGCGGCGCCCGCCATGTGGTGCCGGCCTCCCATGGCTTCGATGCCGCCGAGCTGTTCGAGCTGGCCGAGCACATGGGCGATGTGTCGCTGTTTGCTGCGCCTACCATGGTCAAGCGCATGGTCGAACAGGCCCGGCGCCAGGATTATCACGGCGCCGGCATCAAGACCATCGTCTACGGCGGCGGCCCCATGTACCTCGCCGACCTGCGCGAAGCAGTCGACACCTTCGGCCCGCGCCTGGTGCAGATCTACGGCCAGGGCGAGAGCCCGATGACCATCAGCGTCTTGCCCCGCGCCTTGATCGCCGAGCGCCAGCGTCCCGACTGGGCCACCCTGGCCGCCTCGGTGGGCCACGCGCAAGCCTGTGTGGAGATTCGCATCCTCGATGCCGAGCACCAGCCACTGCCCACCGGCCAGCGCGGCGAGATCGCGGTGCGTGGCGCCACGGTGATGCAAGGCTACTGGCGCAACCCCCAGGCCACGCGCCAGACGCTGGTGGACGGCTGGCTGCTGACCGGCGATATCGGCTACCTCGACCCGGCCGGCTACCTGACCCTGACGGACCGCTCCAAGGACGTGATCATCAGTGGCGGCAGCAACGTGTACCCGCGTGAAGTCGAGGAAGTGCTGGCCCAGCATCCCGAGGTGTTCGAAGTGTGCGTGGTGGGCGAGCCGGACGCGCAATGGGGTGAGTCGGTGGTGGCCTTTGTCGTGACGCGCAGCGGCCAGCCGCTGGACGAAAGCGAGCTGACGGCGTGGTTCCTGGCGCGCATGGCCTCGTTCAAAAAGCCGAAAAAATATGTGTGGCGCAGCGACTTGCCGAAGAACAGCTACGGCAAGATTCTCAAGACCGACTTGCGACATTGGCTGCAAACCGCGAGTATCGCCGCGCTTTAACATGGATCGATAATCAGACAAGGAGTCCCCACGATGGGCAATCCCGCACAAGACACCCTCCGCAAGCGCCGCCGTGCGTTTCTGGGCGCCACCTCCGGCCACTTGATCGAGTGGTACGACTACGGCGTGTATGGCTTTCTCGCGGTCTATATCGGCCAGGCGTTCTTCGTCTCCGATGACCCCACCACCAGCTTGTTGGCCAGCTTTGCCGCGTTTGCGCTGAGCTTTTTTATCCGCCCTTTGGGTGGGCTGTTCTTCGGCCCGCTGGCGGACAAGATCGGCCGGCGCAAAACCCTGATCATGGCGCTGGTGATGATGACCGGCTCCACGGTGATGCTGGGCCTGTTGCCGACCTACGCCAGCCTGGGCATCGCCGCACCTATCTTGTTGATCCTGGTGCGCTGCGTGCAGGGCTTCTCGGCGGGCGGCGAAATCGGCACCGTCACCAGCTTCATCTCCGAATACGCCGGCCCCGGTCGCCGCGGCTTTGCCACCTGCTGGCTGATGGTTACCGCCGTGCTCGGCCTGCTGCTCGGCGGCGCCGTGGCCAACGGCATGACCTGGGTGCTGGGCGCCGAGGTCATGCAGGAATGGGCCTGGCGCGTACCGTTCCTGATCGCCGCGCCCCTGGGGTTTATTTCCATGTACATCCGCCTCAAGCTCGAAGACAGCCCTGAGTTCCTGGCCCTGCAACGTGCCGGGCAAACTTCGCGGGCGCCGCTGCGCGAGGTCTGGCAGTGGAAGCGTGCGATTGCCCTGGTGTTCTTTATCATCACCTTGCACAGCTCGATCTTTTACCTGGTGCTGACCTTCGCCTCGACCTACATGGCCAAGATCCTCAAGTTCGACAGCGGCACCACCTTGCTCTACGTGTTCGTCGCCAGTTTTTCAGCGGCCTTCGTGATGCCGTTTGGCGGGGCATTTACCGATAAATACGGGCGCAAGCCGTTCTTGATGGTGATCGGCACGTTGGCGACCCTGGCGATGTTCTGGCTGTTCAAGTCGGCACCCAGCGCGACCCAAGCGTCGTTCTTTGCACCGTTGATGGCGGTGGCGATACTGTTCGGGCTGTATGCGTCGTCGACCTACGCGTTGATG
This sequence comes from Pseudomonas sp. GW821-FHT07B01, assembly GCF_059419065.1. Lineage (NCBI taxonomy): Bacteria > Pseudomonadati > Pseudomonadota > Gammaproteobacteria > Pseudomonadales > Pseudomonadaceae > Pseudomonas > Pseudomonas sp. GW821-FHT07B01. The sequence continues at coordinate 77,469 of NZ_JBWKRA010000028.1, forward strand.
AGTGAGCTGCTGCCGACGCGGATTCGCTCCACCGGGATTGCGGTGGCCTACAACGTGCCGGTGGCGGTGTTCGGCGGCAGCGCGCCATTGATTTCAACCTGGTTGATCAAGGTGACGGGGGACATTACGTCGCCGTGGTATTTCTATGTGGCGACCGGGGTGGTGTCGTTAGTGGCGTTGGTGGTGTTGCGCAAGGAGGATTTTGTTGCCAGTGCTCACTCGACAGCCGTGCCTGCCAGCGCTGCGTTGGCCAAGGGGGCATGCGTTAATACCCTGTAGGAGCGAGCTTGCTGGCGAAAAACTCAACGGCGCCGCGTTTATTCAGGCAGTACGCGTTATCGTTGACGTTTTTCGCGAGCAAGCACTAGGCGTCCCGCCTCGCTCCTACAGAGAGTCACCATGCTGGCCACCCGCTTGACCCTGATCTGCCACGCCATCACGCCCCTGCAAAAACAGGGGCGTTTTCCTGATGATGAGTCTGTTGCGATGGACTGGCAGGGCGCGGCCTTGTCCTTGGCCGGGCGCTACAAAAAAAAGGCCCGCCTACTTTGCGGCCCCGAGGCCAGAACCCGTCAGAGCGCGGGTTTGTTCGGCGATAACGCCCAGGTCGACCCCGCCTTATGCGACCTTGATGTCGGTGCATGGAAAGGCCGGGCCGTCGGTCAACTCGACAGCGAAACCGTAAACACCTGGGCCACCGACAGCGCCTGGGCAGCCCACGGCGGCGAGTCGGTGGATCAGTTGTGCATTAGGGTTGGCCAATGGCTCAAATCCCTCGAAACACACCCCGGTCACGTGGTCGCGGTGACCCACCCATTCGTCATCCGCGCGGCGATGCTGTATGTCATGCAATTACCTGTCTTGATGTTCTACCGGATTGATGTTGAGCCATTATCGTCGGTGGCGTTGCGGTTCAACGGGTATTGGCGGTTGCGGTTAATGGCGTGAAGTACGCATGCCTTACCGCAGGGCACAGGTATGTGGCAAAATGGCATCACTTGCTGATGCCAGTGTCTGGCCCACGACACACGACTTTTTGAATTGCCCTAATGATTGACGGGCTGCGTAAGGGATTCTATGCAGATGAACAAGTTGATTGCGGTCAAGACAGGTACAAATAAATTTGAATTCGAAAATCAAGAGAGCCTGAAATGGAATGGCTTTTTTGATGTGGACACGATTCGGTTGATTCTGGGTAATAACGGCTCAGGTAAAACCGCCTTGTTGTGTGACATGGCAGCGTATATTTCATCGCCTGTCTCTACCCCTCGAAGAGCCGTTTATGATGATCGAGAAATATCTTCGGAGAAACTGTCTGACGAAGAGCTTGAACGTATTGGTGTAATTTACTTCTCTCCCGTTCCCTACCGACGCCGGCTACCTTTTCGTAACCGATTCGTCGATGCTTCTCCTCGGTTTGAAAAGGTAGAGAACTCTGCGCGAGTCGAGCAGTTCTACCAAGTGGCTAGCGATCTGGAATTGAACGCAAGCTTGAGGGCAGAAGTATGTTATGAATTTGAGCTGTTCAAGACCATGTTGGCGCCTGCGCTTATCGTCATGAGCAATCTTGCCGGGTTTCAAACAGCGCACAAACCGGTAATTACATTTTTATCTGAATACGCGAAAATTCAGAAAAAGCGCCAGTTTGTAAGCTCGGATTACTATGAGAATGAACGCTTGAACATCCAGATTGAGCGTTTGCTTGATACTTGCGTGCTCAGGTTGGAACGCTTTGCTCTTTCGAAACTTCCCCACCGTAGAAGCAATAAATTAGTCATGCTCGCTGCCTTAACCTCAGTGGCAAAGAAAATTCCTGATCATGATCGTATTGGGCGATTTTTCTTTAATTTTTTTGAGCTCGCCAGCGATGGGCGTTACAACGAAGATAAGGAAGTGCTCGATTTGCTGATGACGACTTATCGTGCCACGCTCAAATTTATAAAGGATGGGGCGAAGGATGATATTCGCAAACACCCTCGGTCCTATTCATTTGCTATAGGCTCGGCAGAAGAAATCAAGCAGATAAAAATGTCGACTGCTGCAGTCGAAGTGCGTTGGACAGATCAAAGCTCGGGTGTAAGAGCTTTGGTTGACCAGTTTTTTTTGCTCCGCCAAGGTTTTGTAACCATGGCGGGAAAGAAATTAAAGCACGTCATGGTACTTATCGATGAGGGCGATGCCTATCTTCACCTTGAGTGGCAGCGCCGTTATATTTCCTTGCTGAATAAATTCCTGGCGGGGGTGAAATCGGAGTTTGACATGGAGATTGTGCAGGTAGTGGTTGCCACGCATTCCCCGGTGATAACGGGTGATTTTCCAGCCTGCATGGTGACTAACCTGGATGACAGGGTCACACCTCAGAATACGTTTGCGGCTCCATTGGAAGACATTATCCTGAACTCTTTCGGGACTGCTGCCATTGGTGAGTTTGCGGCGGAAAAGATAAATGCACTCAATCAGCGTCTTGAACAGGGCATTTCTTCGGCCTTGGATAAACTATTGCTTGAGAGCATTGGCGATATTGGCATCAAGGAAGCCTTATATCGTGCTCCGGAGAGGCGATATTCATGATTGTTAACATCGCGCGGGTGTGGGAGGACATCGCGGTCAGGCACAGGTTATTCATGCGGTGGAAGCTGCAAGAGCTGAGTGATGTCTTGAAAGGATTCGTCGGGCCGGCCATGATTCAGCATCGTCTTGTCGAGTTCTTGGATAAACACAGGGATGCCATATGTGGGTGTGACCCGTTGGCGCTGCCGGGTGTGATTGTTGCCTTTAGTCAGACTTTTCCCCGTGTTGCTGATGTTGACTATTTGAATGGTTTTTTCAAAAAGTATCTGTGCTATAAGGAGTTTTCGGCCAAAGAGAGGGTGGTCTTGTTAAAAAGATGGGACGCCTATGCATTGTGTACATCCATTCGATCGAAAATTTGCCCTTATTGCCATATAACACCCATTGACACTTATGTAAGTCCTGATGGGTTGAAAGCCTACAGGCCAAATATTGATCACTATTACCCGCAAGCCGAATTTCCTTTGCTGGCGTTAACCATGGGGAATTTTATCCCCTGCTGCGAAAAGTGTAACGGGCCACAAATGAAAGGCACTACGCGGTTTGACTTGACACCTCATCTGCACCCCTTGGTGGATCCGGAGAATATATCTTTCAGGCTTGCATATAAGGGCGGGGGGCTGGACTTGAATAAATTGAGACTTCAGGCCGACAGTACGTCCTATGAAATTGAGGTGATGGCAACCCATGGCACATGCCTGAAAGTGGATAATTCAATTGCGACCTTTCGCTTAGTCCCTCGTTATCAAGTCTGTGTGCCCGATGCGCTATCAGTGGCGAAACGCTCCAGGCTAGGGGGTAGATATAGGATGTTGACCAAGATACTGACAAAGTTGAATTTCTCTGACAAACACCCCTTGGGCTTTGATGAAACGGACGACAGTTATAAAAACGTGATCGCAGGTAAGCTCAAACTTGACATCGCCCGGCAGTTCAAGGTGATTTGACCCAGCAGGGCAACCCAGTAACATGGCAACATTTCACGCCCTGCACTGAGAGCACCCCATGAAACGCATCCTGATCATCGGCATTGGCGCCGGCAACCCTGACTACATCACGATGCAGGCCGTGAAGGCGCTGAACCGTACCGACGTGTTCTTCCTGATGGACAAGGGCCAGAGCAAGGACAAGCTGATCGACCTGCGCCGGGAAATCTGCGACACCTACATCACCGAACCCGGCTACCGATTTGTCGAGGCCGATTGCCCGGAGCGGGTGCGTGGCGAAATCGACTACACCACCGCCGTGCAAGACCTCAACCGCGATAAGCAGCAGACCTTCGAGCGCATGATCAACGAAGAAATGGCCGACGGCGAAGTGGGGGCGTTCCTGGCCTGGGGCGACCCGGCGCTGTACGACAGCACCATTCGTATCTTGCAGGCGATTCTTGCCAGTGGTCGCTGTGTGTTCGAGTTTGAAGTGATCCCCGGTATCACCAGTGTGCAGGCCCTGGCGGCGCAGCATAAGGTGCCACTCAACCGTATCGGCAAGTCCATCGAAATCACCACCGGGCGACGGCTGGCGGCCGGGCAGGCGAGTGATGCCGATACCCTGGTGGTGATGCTCGACGCCGAAGATTCCTACCGCAGCGTGGCGGATCAGGACCTGGATATTTACTGGGGCGCCTACTTGGGCACGCCGGACGAGATCCTGATCAGCGGTAAAGTGGCGCACGTGGCAGAAGAGATCGAACGGGTACGCAAGGCGGCGCGCCTGGAAAACGGCTGGATCATGGACACCTATTTGTTGCGCAAACCCTGAGGTAAACCCGATGCTCAAACAGCTTGCCTTCGCCTTGGCCCTGGTGGCCGGCGCCGCTCATGCCGACACCGGCTTGCACACCGACTTGCCGTTGTCCTACCTGGAGCAGACCCAGGGCGACGCACGCAACCAGCCGCTGGTGATCTTCCTGCATGGTTTTGGCAGCAACGAGGAAGATTTGTTTGGCATCAAGGACGCCTTGCCGTCCACCTGGACCTACCTGTCGGTGCGTGCGCCGCTGCCCGTGCAGCCCCAGGGTTATCGCTGGTTTACCAAGACCGATGAGCCTGAGTACAACGGCGAGACCGATGAACTGTTCAGCAGCGCCCGGCTGATCAAGGACTTTGTGCTCAAGGCCACCGCCAAGTACCACACCCAAAGTGATCGGGTGTTCCTGGTGGGGTTCAGCCAGGGCGCGATCATGTCTTACGAGGTGGCCTTGCGTGAACCCGAGTTGGTACGCGGTATGGCTGCGCTCAGTGGCAGCGTGCTACCGGTGCTAAGGTCTGCGCTGAAACCGGATGCGTCCATGGGCAAGCTGGCGATCTTTATCGGCCATGGCACCTTGGACCAGGCGCTGCCCTTTAGCTCGGCCACGCAGGCGAACAATGTGCTGACGGGGTTGGGGCTCAAGCCGGAGTTTCATGAGTACCCGGGGATGAATCACACCATCAGCGAAGCGGAAATCCAGGACTTAAAAGCCTGGCTTGAGAAAAGCCTGAAGTGAAAATGCGGTTAAAAATGTGGGAGCTGGCTTGCCTGCGATAGCCATAGGTATCTACACAACTTCGGCACGACGCTAAATCTGTGGCGAGGGAGCTTGCTCCCGTGACGGCCTGGCAGC
>NZ_JBWKRA010000029.1:0-80420 GCF_059419065.1 Pseudomonas sp. GW821-FHT07B01
GTGTATCAGTCAACAGGTGGGTTGCTGATACACCGCTATCGCAGGCAAGCCAGCTCCCACATTATTCTGCCAGCCTGAAAACAGGCTTCGCCATTTACCCTCATAAGCTAATTCGAAAAAGTTATTTATTTTCGAGTTCTTAGATCATTTAGTCTCCTCTCACGCCGACCCTCGGCCGCCTGATTGAGGAGCTTCCCTTTGAAACTGCTGATCCCTCTGCGCCTGTTGGCCGCATTGTCCCTGGCCGGTGCCAGCCTGTTTGCCCAGGCGGCGGATGTGACCATTGCGTACCAGACCACCGTGGACCCGGCCAAAGTCGCCCAAGCCGACGGCGCCTATGAAAAAGCCACCAACGCCAAGATCGACTGGCGCAAATTCGACAATGGCGCCGACATCATCGCCGCCATCGCCTCGGGCGACGTGCAGATCGGCTACCTCGGTTCCAGCCCGCTGACCGCAGCAATAACCCGCAAAGTCCCGGTGCAAACCTTCCTCGTCGCCACCCAGATCGGCGGCGCCGAAGCCCTGGTGGCGCGTAACGGCTCGGGGATCAACAGCCCGCAGGACCTGGTCGGCAAAAAAATCGCTGTGCCCTTCGTTTCCACCGGCCACTACAGCCTGCTCGCCGCCCTTAAACACTGGAACATCGACCCGGCCAAAGTCACCATTCTCAACCTCGCCCCGCCGGCCATCATTGCCGCCTGGAAGCGCGGTGATATCGACGCCACCTATGTCTGGGACCCAGCCCTGGGCGTGGCCAAGGAAACCGGCAAGGTGCTGATCACCTCCGGGGAGCTGGCCAAGTTCGGCGCGCCGACGTTCGATGCCTGGATCGTGCGCAAAGACTTCGCCGAGAAGCACCCAGAGATCGTCACCGCCTTCGCCAAGGTCACTCTGGATGCCTACGCCGCCTACCGCAAAGACCCACAAGCCTGGCTCGCCGATTCCGGCAACGTCGACAAACTGGTGAAACTCTCCGGCGCCAAGGCCAGCGATATCCCGTTGCTGCTGCAAGGCAACGTCTACCCGTTGGCCGCCGACCAGGTAACGCTGCTGGGCGCACCGACCACCAAGGCCGTCACCGACACCGCTGCGTTCCTCAAGGAGCAAGGCAAGGTCGAGGCCGTGCTGCCCGACTACGCCCCTTATGTCAGCGCCAAGTTCATTACCAACTGACCCAGGAGTTCACTGCGATGGCCTTGCTACAACTGGAGCGCATCAGCGCACAGTACCCAGGCGCCCCGGAACCGGTACTGTCCGATATTTCACTGGAGCTTGGGCCCCAGCAATTGCTGGTCGCCCTGGGCCCGTCCGGTAGTGGCAAGACGTCGTTGTTGAACCTGATTGCCGGCTTTGTCGAACCGTCTGCCGGGCGTATCACCCTCGATGGCGTGCCGGTCAAGGGCCCCAGCGCCGAGCGCGGCGTGGTGTTCCAGGACGACGCCCTGCTGCCCTGGCAGGACGTGCTGGCCAACGTCGCCTTTGGCCTGGAACTTGCCGGCGTGCCCAAGGCGCAGCGCGAAGTGCGCGCCCGCGAAATGCTCGCGCTGGTGGACCTGGCCGGTTTCGACAGCCGGCGCATCTGGCAGCTCTCGGGCGGCCAGAAACAGCGCGTCGGCCTGGCCCGCGCCTTGGCGGCCGACCCTCGTGTATTGCTGATGGACGAACCCTTCGGCGCGCTGGATGCCTTTACCCGCGAACAAATGCAGGAGTTGCTGCTGCAAGTGTGGCGGCGCACGGCCAAGCCGGTATTCCTGATTACCCATGACATTGAAGAGGCGGTGTTTCTGGCCACGGACCTGATCCTGCTGGCGCCCAACCCCGGCCAGATCGTCGAACGCCTGCAGCTGGATTTCGGCCAACGTTACGCCGCCGGTGAATCAGCCCGCGCAATCAAGTCCGACCCGCGCTTTATCGAAACCCGTGAACATGTGCTGGGCAAAGTGTTCTCCCAACGGCAGGTGTACGCATGAGCAGCTACGAACTTCCCGCCACGGCCAGCAAGGCGGTGGCACCTGTCGTTATTCCGGTACGCCGCAGCCTGAGCACGCGTTGGATCAGCGTGCTGACCCTGGTGGCCTTGCTCGCCCTCTGGTGGGCCGTCACCGCCACCGGTTTGATCGAACCTCTGTTCCTGCCGCCACCATCGGCAGTGTTGCAAAAAGGCTGGCTGCTGGCGACCACCGGCTACATGGATTCCACTTTGTGGCAGCACCTGGGCGCGAGCCTCAGTCGCATCGGCCTGGGCCTGGGCTTTGCAGTACTGACCGCCGTGCCGGTGGGGATTGCCATCGGAGCCAACCGCATTGCCCGAGGCGTTTTCGATCCGCTGATCGAGTTCTACCGGCCAATTCCGCCGCTGGCCTACCTGCCGCTGATCGTGATCTGGTGCGGCATTGGCGAGCTGTCCAAGGTGCTGCTGATTTACCTGGCGATTTTCGCCCCGATTGCCATCGCCACCGCCACTGGGGTGCGCACCGTCGACCCGGCCAAATTGCGCGCGGCGCAGTCGTTGGGCGCTACCCGCGCGCAACTGATTCGCCATGTGATCCTGCCCAGCGCCCTGCCCGATATCCTCACAGGTGTGCGCATCGGCCTGGGCGTGGGCTGGTCGACCTTGGTGGCGGCCGAGTTGATTGCCGCCACCAGCGGCCTGGGGTTCATGGTGCAGTCGGCGGCGCAGTTTCTGGTCACCGATGTGGTGGTGCTGGGCATCCTGGTGATCGCCCTGATCGCCTTCGCCATGGAAATGGGCCTGCGCGCCCTGCAGCGTAAATTAGTGCCCTGGCATGGCCAGGCACACTGAGTGAAGAATCCACAATGAGCAGCCTGACCGTTACCCCATTAAGCACCGCCCTGGGCGCCCAGATCAGTGGCGTCGACATCGCTCAGCCGCTGAACCCTGAACAGCGCGACGCCATTGAACAGGCGTTGCTCGACTATTCGGTGCTGTTCTTCCGTGACCAGCCGATCACCCCTGCGCAACAGGCACGGTTCGCGGCAAACTTTGGCGACCTGCACATCCATCCGATCTACCCCAACGTGCCGGAACAGCCCGAAGTGCTGATCCTCGACACCGCCGTCACGGATGTGCGTGATAACGCGGTGTGGCATACCGACGTGACCTTCCTGCCCACGCCGGCCCTGGGCGCTGTGCTCAGCGCCAAGCTGCTGCCAGCCTTCGGCGGCGATACCTTGTGGGCCAGTGGGATTGCGGCGTATGAGGCATTGTCCGAGCCGTTAAAGCGCATGCTCGATGGCCTCACCGCCACACACGATTTCACCAAGTCGTTCCCGCTGGAGCGCTTTGGCAACACCGCCGAAGACCTTGCGCGCTGGGAAGCGACCCGCAAGAAAAACCCGCCGCTATCGCACCCAGTCGTGCGCACGCATCCGGTGAGTGGGCGTAAATCGCTGTTCGTCAGCGACGGATTCACCACCCGAATCAATGAACTGGAACCGGCCGAAAGCGAGGCCATTCTCAAGCTGCTGTTCGCCCACGCCACCCGCCCGGAATTCACCATTCGCTGGCGCTGGCACGAGAATGATGTGGCGTTCTGGGATAACCGCGTCACCCAGCATTACGCCGTGGATGACTACCGGCCGCAGCGGCGGATGATGCACCGGGCGACGATTCTTGGGGATGTGCCGTTTTAGAATCCAGCGATGATCAACTGTGGGAGCTGGCTTGCCTGCGATAGCGGTGGTTCAGCCACTGCACCATTGGCTGAAAAACCGCTATCGCGGGCAAGCCCGGCTCCCACATTTACCGAGTTCGGCAGGTTATTCAGCGGTAGATGGCTTTTCCCACAGGTTGATCCCACCTTCCTGCGCAAACCGATCAATCTCCGCCAGTTCTTGCGCACTGAAGCTCAAGTTCTTCAACGCCCCGACGTTCTCGATAATCTGCTCCGGCCGGCTTGCGCCGATCAGCGCACTGGTTACCCGCGGATCACGTAATGTCCACGCCAACGCCAACTGGGCCAGGCTCTGGCCACGGCGCTTGGCGATTTCATTCAGGCCGCGTACATGGGCGATGTTGGCTTCGGACAGGTGCTGGGCCTGCAACGAGCCACCACCCGGACGGTTCACCCGCGCATCGGCCGGTACGCCGTTGAGGTATTTATCGGTCAACAAACCCTGGGCCAGCGGCGTGAAAGCGATCACCCCGGCGCCGAGTTCTTCAGTGGTCTCCAGCAGGTCTTTTTCCACCCAACGGTTGAGCAGGTTATAGGCCGGCTGATGGATCAACAGCGGCACTTTCCACTCTTTGAGCAGCGCCGCCATTTCGCGGGTTTTTACTCCGGAGTAAGACGAGATACCGATGTACAACGCCTTGCCTTGCTGCACGGCGGTGGCAAGGGCGCTGGCGGTCTCTTCCAGCGGCGTGTCGGGGTCGAAACGGTGCGAATAGAAGATATCCACATAATCGACGCCCAGGCGTTGCAGGCTCTGGTCCAGGCTGGCCAACACGTATTTACGCGAACCGCCACCCTGGCCGTAAGGACCGGGCCACATGTCCCAACCGGCTTTGCTGGAAATGATCAATTCGTCGCGGTAGTGCTTGAAGTCTTCACGCAGCAACCGACCGAAATTGATCTCGGCGCTGCCGTAAGGCGGGCCGTAGTTGTTGGCCAGGTCGAAGTGGTTGATGCCCAGGTCGAACGCCGTGCGCAGCAGAGCGCGCTGGGTGTCGATCGGGGTGCTGTCGCCAAATTTGTGCCACAACCCCAGGGACAGGGCTGGTAGCACCAATCCACTGCGGCCTACGCGGCGATAAGGAATAGATTCATAGCGGTTTTCGGCAGCAATGTACGTCATCGAATCCTCTCTTGATCTAGGGCAAATAAGGCCCGGGAATAGACATATTCCCGGGCCTTTTAAGCAGCTGAATCGCTTAAGTCTGCCTCTTCCTTTTACAGCAAAGACCTACTTGAGAGGAACGCTATCAGCGCACCATGTGCAAGAACTGCAGATGGCGCTCGTACTGGTCGAGGATGTCATTGATGATCTGCTCCTTGGTGTAGCCCACCAGGTCATAGTCCTGGCTGCCCTCACTCAAGTGCACTTCGGCCCGATAGTAGCGGCGGTTGTTGATCTCTTTCTTGCCGATGCCGCCCAAGGCGAACGACGGCGTGAAGTAGCCACGCATCTGCACCTGGTAGATGAACGGACGTTCTTCGCCATGGCCAATTTCGAGGCTGACACTGTCGTTGGACGGGTCGGGCTGGGTCACCACCGTAAGGCCCTTCTCGACAAACACGGCGGTCACTTCTTCAATCGCGGGGCGCACCGTGGTGTCGAGGAAACGGTACACCTCGTCACGCGACGGAAAATGCACCGCCTGGCTCAAGCGCTGGCGCCAGCCGCCTCGACCTTTGCGTGAAGCCGATATCGGCGCCAGGGAATGCAACTGCGCAATCTGCTTTTGCGACTCCAGGTAGAACGCCTTGTGCAGCCCCCACATCATCAGCAGCAGGATCAGCGAGAACGGCAGCGAGGTCAGTACCACCGCAGACTTGAGCGAGTCGATACTGCCAGCGAACAGCAACGCACTGGTGACCAGGGCGGTCATCGCGCCCCAGAACACACGCAGCCACTTCGGCCCGTCTTCATCCGCGTTGCCGCCTTTGGACGAGAGGGTGGAGAGCACCACAGTGCCGGAGTCAGCCGAGGTCACGAAGAATACAAAGCTGATGAACACCGTGACCGCGATCACCGTCTTGCTCCACGGGTAGGTTTCCAGCAGCAGGTAGAGGCTCATCGATGGGTCATCGATCGCCGACTGGCCCAGTGCAGCCATGCCATGGTTGAGCACCTGGTCGATGGCGCTGTTACCGAAAATCGACATCCACGCCAGGGTGAAGCCCAGCGGAATCAGCAGCACGCCAAACACGAATTCGCGGATGGTACGACCACGGGAAATGCGCGCGATAAACAGGCCCACGAACGGCGACCATGCGATCCACCAGGCCCAGTAGAACACCGTCCAGCCGCCCAGCCAGTCGCTCGGCTCGTTGTAGGCGTACACATCAAAACTCTTGGTGGGCAACGCGCCCAAATAGTCACCGATGTTCTGGATCAGGGTGTTGAGCAGGTGCTGGGTAGGCCCGGCGAACAACACGAACAGCAGCAGCGCACAGGCCAGCAGCATGTTGATGTCGGACATCACCCGCACGCCTTTGTCGACGCCGGCCACGGCCACGATGATCGCCGCGCCCATCATCAGAGTGATCAGGCCCACCTGGATCCACTGGGTATGGGCAATGCCAAACAGGTAGTCCAGGCCAGAGTTGAGGTGCAGTACGCCAAAGCCCATGTCGGCGCCCAGGCCGAACACCGTGGCAATGATGCCAAAGCCATCCACCGCATAACCGATAGGGCCATTGATGCGCTTGCCGATCAGCGGGTACAGCGCCGAGCGCAATGCCAGCGGCAGGTTATGCCGGTAGGCGAAATAGGCCAGGGCCATGCCGACAAACGCGAACACGCCCCAGCCATGCAGGCCCCAGTGCAGGAACAACACCTGCATGGCCTGGCGCGCCGCATCGGCGTTCATTGCTTCGCCCTGGGGCGGTTGCACCAGATGGGTCAGCGGCTCCGAGACGCAGAAGAAAAACAGCGTGATGCTGATCCCGGCGGCGAACAACATGCCGGCCCAGGACAGGTAACTGAATTCGGGCTCGTCGTGGTCGGCACCGAGTTTTATCTTGCCGTAGCCCGATAGCGCGGTGACCACCACGAAGACCAGATACAGCGTCATCGCCAGCATGTAGTACCAGCCGACTGTGTTGGCCGCCCAGTTTTGCGCCGCCAGCAGCCAGGCACCGGCCTGTTGCGGGATAGCGATGACCGTGATGCCAAACAGCAGGATGACGGTGGCGGCAAAATAGAAAACGGGCGCATTCATGCGCACCATGCCGCTGGAAGGGGTGGACGATGCACTCATGAACGATGCACCTCAAGGTTGCGGGATATGGCTGTAAAAAACGGACTCAGCAAAGGTAAGCCTCCTGTTGTGAGCGGGCAGCGAACCACCGGTTTAACTTGAACGAACGTTCAAGTTAAACATGAATAGGCGGTCTGGGACTAATCTCGGGGCTGAGTGGTAGGTGTTTCCTACACTAGCTCAGGGATTGGTATGACGCGTGGAGGAGACGAATCGTTCAGCAACCCGCCGGTGAAATACATACGAAATGTGGGAGCTGGCTTGCCTGCGATAGCGCTGGGTCAGCAACCCATCTGTTGACTGATACACCGCTATCGCAGGCAAGCCAGCTCCCACACTGACCGGCGTTTGGCTCAGGTATTACTTCTGCGCCCCATCATCATGCTGCAAGTTCGCCTGGGTGATATTCGCCCCGGCCGGCACGCTGCGGGTCAGCCACACATTGCCGCCGATGGTCGAACCCTGGCCAATGGTGATCCGCCCCAGGATCGTCGCCCCGGCGTAAATCACCACATCATCTTCAACAATAGGGTGACGCGGGTGGCCTTTCTGCAATTGCCCATCTTCATCCGCCGGAAAGCGTTTGGCGCCCAATGTCACGGCCTGGTAGATGCGCACGCGCTCGCCGATGATCGCGGTCTCGCCAATCACCACGCCTGTGCCGTGGTCGATAAAGAAACTCGGGCCGATCTGTGCGCCGGGGTGGATATCAATGCCGGTGGCCGAGTGGGCGATTTCCGCACTGATCCGCGCCAACAGCGGCAGGCCGGCGCGGTACAGGTGGTGGGCCAGGCGATGGTGGATCACCGCCAGGATGCCCGGGTAGCACAACAGCACCTCATCCACACTGCGTGCGGCCGGGTCGCCGTGGTAGGCGGCCAGTACGTCGGTGTCCAGCAGGCTGCGCAAGGATGGCAACGCCAGGGCGAAATCCTGGATCAGGCGAATGGCGTGGGCGTTGACTTCGCTGTCGTCCTCACCGCTCTGGCGCGCGGCATAGCGTAACTCCAGGCGCGCCTGGGCGAGCAAGGCGTTGAGCGCGACGTCGAGGGTGTGGCCCACGTAGAAGTCTTCGCTTTCTTCGCGCAGGTCCGCCGGGCCCAGGCGCATCGGAAACAGGGCGCCGCACAAGGCCTCAAGAATCTGTGCCACCGCCTCGCGGGACGGCAACTCGCGGCCACCATGCTCGCCACTCAAACGCCCATTGCGCGTTCGCCACTGGTCGCGGGCGCCGCGCAGTTGGCTGACGATGGTCTGCAATTGCCAATGACTGGAACGCTCACTCACGGTATTCACTCCTGACGAAATGGCCATCACTTTACGGTATGCACCCAGGCAGCTCTTAAGAACCAATGGTGTGAGCATAAGAACATTTCGTCATAAGCGATTGACGGTTGCCCGATGAAAAGTGCCTGCCTATAGTCCCCCAATCAATCAGCCACCGTGCGTAACCATGATCAAACAACAGCTCGACCGTTTTAACCGTCTGGAACTACTGGGCAGTGCCACGGCCCTGGAAAAACTCGAGCGGCTGTCGGCTTGGCTGGGCAGGGACATCTACGTCAAACGCGATGACACCACGCCGCTGGCCATGGGCGGCAACAAGCTGCGCAAACTCGAATACCTGGCCGCCGACGCCATCGCCCAGGGCGCCGACACCCTGGTCACCGCCGGCGCGATCCAGTCCAACCATGTTCGCCAGACCGCCGCGCTCGCCGCCAGGCTTGGCCTGGGCTGTGTTGCCCTGCTGGAAAACCCTACCGGCACCGACGACCCCAACTACCTGGGCAACGGCAATCGCCTGCTGCTGGAGCTGTTCGACGCCAAAGTGGAGTTGGTGGAAAACCTCGACAACGCCGACGACCAACTCAACGCCCTCGCCGACCGCCTGCGCAGTAACGGCAAGAAGCCGTACCTGGTGCCTATCGGCGGTTCCAATGCACTCGGCGCGCTGGGCTACGTGCGCGCCGGGCTGGAGTTGGCCGCGCAGATTGAAGACAGCGGCATTCAATTCGCCGCCGTGGTGCTCGCCTCTGGCAGTGCGGGTACCCACAGCGGCCTGGCCCTGGCCTTGAGCGAAGCACTGCCGCAGTTGCCGGTGATCGGCATCACGGTGTCGCGCACCGAGCAAGCGCAATTCCCGAAAGTGCAGGGCCTGGCCGAACGCACCGCCGAGTTGCTCGGTGTGGCTATGCCCGACGCCTTCAAGGTTACCCTGTGGGACGAGTATTTCGGGCCGCGGTATGGCGAGCCAAACGCTGGCACCCTCTCGGCGATCAAACTTTTGGCCAGCCAGGAAGGTCTGTTGCTGGACCCGGTGTATACCGGCAAGGCCATGGCCGGTTTGCTGGACGGCATCGGGCGCCAGCGCTTTGAAGAGGGGCCTATCATTTTCCTGCATACCGGTGGCGCGCCGGCATTGTTTGCCTATGACTCAGTATTCAACTGATTGAATACTGTCGATGTGGGAGCTGGCTTGCCTGCGGTTGCGGTGGGTCAGCCAGAAACTTGGCACTGACACACTGCAATCGCAGGCAAGCCAGCTCCCACCCAGGCTGTACATATTTCTAAAAAGAATATGAAATTGTATTTTTATTATTTTCAAGACTTAAAAACCCACCTTATCATCGCGCCGAAGGCGAAGACGCGCTTCGCGCTTTAGGGCAGGATACGACTACCGCGTCACCTGCTTCGCTCACCATAAAAACACAGGGGCTTTCCATGACTATTTCTGCATTTCGTCGCACGCTGTTGGTTGGCACTTTGGGCCTCGCGCTTGGCGCTGGCTGGCTGGGCCAGGCGGTTGCCGGCGAGCAATTGAACACCATCAAGAAGGCCGGCGAGATCAAGATCGGCCTGGAAGGCACCTACCCACCGTTCAGCTTTGTCGATGAAAGCGGCAAGCTCAGCGGTTTCGAAGTGGAACTGTCCGAGGCGCTGGCCAAGGAGCTGGGTGTCAAGGTCAAGCTGCAAGCCACCCCTTGGGACGGCATCCTCGCCGCGCTGGAATCCAAGCGCCTGGACGCCGTGGTCAACCAGGTGACCATCTCCGAAGAGCGCAAGAAAAAGTACGACTTCTCCAAGCCTTACACCGTGTCCGGCATCCAGGCGCTGGTGTTGAAAAAGAACGTCGACTCGATCAAGAAAGCCGACGACCTGGCCGGTAAGAAAGTCGGTGTGGGCCTGGGCACCAACTACGAACAATGGCTCAAGGACAACCAACCAAAAGCCATTATCAAGACCTACAACGACGACCCGACCAAGTTCCAGGACCTGCGCATCGGCCGTATCGACGCTATCCTGATCGACCGCCTCGCCGCCCTGGAATACGCCAAGAAAGCCCCCGACACCGCCGCTGCCGGCGACGCCTTCTCCCGCCAGGAATCCGGTATCGCCCTGCGCAAAGGTGAGCCCGAGCTGCTCGATGCGGTGAACAAGGCTCTGGACAAGCTGCGCGCCGACGGCACCTTGAAGACGCTGTCCGAGAAGTACTTCAACGCTGACGTCACGCAATAATGGAAGCAGGTTTCCAACTCGCGCTGGACTCCGCGCCCTTTCTGCTCAAGGGCGCGTACTACACGGTAATCCTCAGCCTGGGCGGGATGTTTTTCGGCCTGCTGCTGGGCTTCGGCCTGGCCTTGATGCGCCTCTCGCGCTTCAAGCTCTTGAGCTGGACCGCCCGGGTCTACGTGTCGTTCTTTCGCGGCACGCCGTTACTGGTGCAACTGTTCCTGATCTACTACGGCTTGCCGCAAGTGGGCATCGAGCTGGACCCGATCCCGGCCGCCATGATCGGCTTTTCGCTGAACATGGCTGCCTATGCGTGTGAAATCCTGCGGGCCGCCATCGCCTCCATCGAGCGTGGCCAGTGGGAAGCCGCTGCCAGTATCGGCATGACCCGTGCGCAGACGTTGCGCCGGGCCATCCTGCCCCAGGCGATGCGCACGGCGTTGCCACCTTTGGGCAACAGTTTTATTTCGCTGGTCAAAGACACGGCGCTGGCCGCCACCATCCAAGTGCCGGAGCTGTTCCGCCAGGCCCAACTGGTGTCGGCACGTACCTTCGAAATTTTCACCATGTATCTGTCCGCGGCCCTGATCTACTGGATCCTGGCGAGCATCCTGGCGCATCTGCAAAATCGTCTGGAAGACCGGGTCAACCGGCATGACCTGGAGTCTTGAAGCATGATCGTGGTTGAAAAACTGACCAAACAATTCAATGGTCAGGTGGTGCTCAACGGCATCGACCTGGAGGTCAAGGAAGGCGAAGTGGTCGCCATCATCGGCCCCAGCGGTTCCGGCAAGACCACCTTCCTGCGCTGCCTGAACTTCCTCGAAGAACCCACCAGCGGCCGTATCAAGGTGGGTGACATCGAGATCGACAGCAGCAGGCCGCTCAACCAGCAACAGGGCCTGGTGCGGCGCCTGCGCCAGCATGTGGGCTTTGTGTTCCAGAACTTCAACCTGTTTCCCCACCGCACCGCGCTGGAAAACGTCATCGAAGGCCCCATCGTGGTCAAGAAGATGCCACGGGAAGCGGCGGCCGAACTGGGGCGCAAGCTGTTGGCAAGGGTCGGCCTGGCGGGCAAGGAAGCTTCTTACCCGCGGCGCCTGTCCGGCGGCCAGCAACAGCGTGTGGCGATTGCCCGCGCATTGGCCATGGAGCCGGAGGTGATCCTGTTCGACGAACCCACCTCGGCCCTCGACCCGGAACTGGTGGGCGAAGTCCTGGCGACCATTCGCAGCCTGGCCGAAGAAAACCGCACCATGGTCATCGTCACCCACGAGATGAGCTTTGCCCGTGATGTGGCCAACCGGGTGATCTTCTTCGACAAGGGCGTGATCGTCGAACAGGGCGAAGCCAAGGCGCTGTTTGCCAACCCCAGGGAAGAACGTACCAAGCAGTTCCTGAGCAAATTCCGCGCCCACTGACGTTCTGTGTGGGAGCTGGCTTGCCTGCGATGCAAGCGCCTCGGTGTAGCAGTCAAAATGGGGAGATGCTATCGCAGGCAAGCCAGCTCCCACATAAGCCAGGCCCTACAGGGAGTCGCCATTCCAACCCGTAAAAGACCCCGCAGCCTGCCTCTTGAAATCCCCCTCCCCGTCAGACCCGTCTGAATCTCGCCAAACCCGCCGTTTAGCCCTTTGCCTCCATTGACGCTCCTCGGCCAACCCTCTTATCTAGCGCCTTGAGGATTGGATCCTATCCCGGCTACTGACTGAATCGTGCCTTTCGACCCCCCTTGCGCCTGTGCGTCGAGGTTTCGGAACGATTGCTGCTGGCTGCATCAAGGAGATTACTTATGACACACACTCAAATCCCGGCCACGCTCAGTGCCCCAAGGCTTCCCCAGGCTATTGGAAACGGCATCAGCGCCCTGGCCTCCGCCCACTTGCAGGTCGACATTTCACCCTACCCGAGCATGGAAGAAGGCGACCTGATCGAACTCTTCTGGAACAATTGCTTCGCCGCCTCGCGCAAGGTGACGGCGTGCAGGATCGGCACGTGCACCCACCTGTGCGTACCGCAGAGCTTTGTGCAGGACGGACCGGCACGCGTCCATTACCAGGTCTTGCAGATCGGCCATGGTCCGATGCGCTCTGCGGTGACCCTGGTGCGGGTCAAGACCAGCTATCCGGGCGGTCAGCCTTCGCCGCGCCTGAACCCTGAAGGCGGCGATGAAAATCAGAACCTGGCGCCCGTGAACCTGCCCGAGACGATCCGCCGCCATGGCGTCAACAGCAGCCAGGTAAGGCGCGGTATTCCGCTGACCATCGAGCCCTACCTGAACATGAGCACGGGCGATGCCATCACCTTGCGCTGGGGCGATGTACGCCTGGACCTGCCTCGCATTCAGGCCCAGGGCGTCGGCCTGGCGGTGCAGGTGTGGGTGCCGCCCCACGTGATTGTCGAAGCCGGCGACGACTGCCGGTTGGAGGTCACCTACTGCATTCTCGATCGCGTGGGTAACAACTCCCGCTGGGCGCCCGCCCGCACGCTGCGCATCGCCGCCTGCACACCGCCCCGCCCAGCCTCGCCCGCGCCAGGCTATCAACCGCGTCGCTTCGGTTCACCCTGTGAACCGGGGTGACAGCCCTTCTATGCATATTCCTAAAAGTTAGTTTATTTAAATAATTAACACGCTTAGGGTATATGCACCGGACCACCGGACATTCCTGATTTTTCTGTTTATTTCATTGAATGCGAGGTCGGTATGGTCAGAATTACCCCGGTGCGCAACGCCAGGGCATTGCGTGCAGCCAAGGAGCGGCGCTGATGTCTAACTTGGCTCTAACATCCCCCCAGAGCGATCTGGACGTAGCCCCCCTGCTGTTGCCCGCCACGGTGCTGCGCAACGACGCCCAGGCGCTGAGCGCCGCCCACGAGCTGGCCCAGGCTGCACGCCTGCACGCCGCCCAGCGCGACCAGCAACGCAAACTGCCCTGGGCGCAGCTCGAACAGTTCACCCGCAGCGGCTTGGGCAGTATTTCCATTCCCCGTGAATACGGCGGCCCACAGGTGTCGTTTGTGACCCTGGCCGAAGTCTTCGCGATCATCAGCGCAGCCGACCCGGCACTCGGGCAGATCCCGCAGAACCATTTCGGCATCTTGCACGTATTGCAGGGAACCGCGACCGAGCGTCAGAAAAAGCAGCTGTTCCAGAGCGTGCTCGACGGCTGGCGCATCGGCAACGGCGGCCCGGAACGCGGCACCAAAAATACCCTGGAGCTCAAGGCACGCATTACGGCCGAAGGTGATGGGTACGTGGTCAGCGGCCAGAAGTTCTACTCCACCGGCGCACTGTTTGCTCACTGGGTCGCGATAAAGGCATTGAACGATGACGGCAAGCAGGTCATGGCCTTTGTGCGTCGCGGCAGCGAAGGGCTGCGCATCGTCGATGACTGGTCGGGCTTTGGCCAACGCACCACCGCCAGCGGCACCGTTTTGCTTGACCGCGTGGCGGTGGAGCCGGAACTGGTCATCGACAACTGGCGCCTGGGCGAAAGCCCGAATATCCAGGGGGCCGTGTCGCAACTGATCCAGGCCGCTATCGACGCCGGCATCGCCCGTGGCGCCCTCGACGATGCTATCGCCTTCGTGCGTGAGCGTTCGCGCCCGTGGATCGACGCCAAGGTCGAGCGAGCCAGCGACGACCTGTATGTAATCGCCGATATCGGCAAGTTGAAGATCGAACTGCACGCCGCCGAAGCCCTGCTGCGCAAGGCCGGCCAGGTGCTCGACCAGGTCAGCGCCGCGCCGATCACCGCGCAGTCCGCCGCCCACGCCTCGATTGCCGTGGCCGAAGCCAAGGTGCTGACCACCGAAGTGGCGTTACAAGTCACCGAGAAGCTCTTCGAACTGGCGGGCAGCCGCGCCACCCTGGCCGAATTCAACCTTGACCGTCACTGGCGCAACGCCCGGGTTCACACCCTGCACGACCCGGTGCGCTGGAAGTACCACGCCATCGGCGCCTATCGGCTCAACGGCACCTTGCCGGCTCGTCATTCCTGGATTTAACCAACCAGAACACTTTTCCACGAGCTTCTGGAGAAACTCATGACCCTTTCTCACCCCGTCGCGGTCATCACCAGCGACGAACAAGCGCTTATTGTCGCCAGCGATCTTGCTGAAGACTTGCGCCGCGACAGCGCCCAACGCGACCGCGAACGCCGCCTGCCATTGCCCGAACTGGACGTGTTTTCCCGCTCTGGCCTGTGGGGCATCAGCGTGCCCAAGGCCTACGGTGGCGCGGGCGTATCCAACGTCACCCTGGCCAAGGTCATCGCACTGATCGCCCAGGCCGATGGCTCGTTGGGCCAGATTCCGCAAAACCATTTCTATGCCCTCGAAGTACTGCGCGTGAACGGCAGCCCCGAACAGAAGCAACGCCTGTACGCCGAGGTGTTGGCCGGCCAACGCTTTGGCAACGCCTTGGCGGAGCTGGGCACCAAGACCGCCCACGACCGCATTACCAGCCTCACCCGCGACGGCAACGGTTTTCGCATCAACGGGCGCAAGTTCTACGCCACCGGCGCGATCTACGCCCAGCGCATCCCCACTTCGGTGGTGGATGCAAATGGCGTGCAGCAACTGGCCTTCGTACCGCGTGACAGCGAGGGACTGACGGTGATCGACGACTGGAGCGGCTTCGGCCAGCGCACTACCGGCAGCGGCTCGGTAGTGTTCGACAACGTGTGGGTCGCGGCGCAAGACGTGGTGCCGTTCCAGAGCGCTTTCGAACGCCCGACCACCGTCGGCCCGCTGGCGCAGATCCTCCACGCAGCCATCGACACCGGCATCGCCCGCGCGGCCTTTGAGGACGCCTTGCATTTTGTGCGCACCAAGACCCGCCCATGGATCGACGCCGGCAACGACAAGGCCACCGAAGACCCGCTGACACTCAAGAGCTTCGGCCACCTGAGCAGCCGGCTGCACGCCGCCGAAGCCTTGCTGGAACGCTCGGGTGAATTCCTCGACCGCGCCCAGGCCGACAGCAATGCCCAGACCGTCGCCGCAGCCTCCATCGCCGTTGCCGAAGTACGCGCTCTGAGCACCGAGATCTCCCTGGCGGCCGGCAGCACCCTGTTCGAACTGGCTGGCAGCCAGGCGACCCTGGCCGAACACGGCCTGGACCGCCACTGGCGCAACGCCCGGGTGCACACCCTGCACGACCCGGTGCGCTGGAAATACCATGCGGTTGGCAACTACTACCTCAACGATGAAAACCCGCCGCTGCGGGGGACCATCTGATGAGCAAAAAAAAGATCCTGCTCAATGCTTTCAACATGAACTGCATCGGGCACATCAATCACGGTTTGTGGACTCATCCACGGGACAACTCGACCGAGTACAAGACCCTCGAATACTGGACTGAACTGGCGAAGATCCTGGAGCGCGGGTTGTTCGACGGTTTGTTCATCGCTGATATCGTCGGCGTGTATGACGTGTATCAGGACTCCATCGACGTGCCGCTCCAGGAGTCGATCCAGTTACCGGTCAACGACCCGTTGCTGCTGGTGTCGGCCATGGCCGCCGTCACCCAGCACCTTGGCTTCGGCCTTACCGCCAACCTCACCTATGAGCCGCCGTACCTGTTCGCCCGGCGCATGTCGACGCTGGATCACCTGAGCCGTGGCCGTGTGGGCTGGAACATTGTCACCGGCTACCTCGACAGCGCCGCCAAGGCCATGGGCCTTACCGAACAGGTCGAGCATGACCGGCGCTACGACCAGGCCGATGAATACCTGCAGGTGTTGTACAAGCTCTGGGAAGGCAGCTGGGAAGACGACGCGGTGCGCAACGATCGCCAAGCGCGGGTGTATGCGCAACCGGGCAAGGTGCACAAGGTAGAGCACCACGGCGAGTTCTATCAGGTGGAGGGTTACCACCTGTGCGAGCCCTCGCCGCAGCGCACGCCGGTGCTGTTCCAGGCCGGCAGTTCCGAGCGCGGCTTGCTGTTCGCCGGGCGGCATGCCGAGTGCGTGTTTATCAGCGGGCAGAACAAGGCCGCGACCAAGCGCCAGGTGGACAAGGTGCGCGCCAGCGCAGTGGAGGCTGGGCGCAACCCGGACGACATCAAGGTGTTCATGGGCCTGAACGTCATTGTGGGCGCCACTGAAGCGTTGGCCTGGAACAAGCACGCCGAGTACCTCAGCTACGCCAGCGCGGAAGCCGGCGTGGCGCACTTCTCGGCCTCGACCGGGATTGATTTTGCCCAGTACGCGTTGGACGAACCGATCCAGTACGTCAAAAGCAACGCGATCCAGTCGGCCACCCAGAACCTGCAGAACAACGACTGGACCCGGCGCAAATTGCTCGACCAGCACGCCTTGGGCGGGCGCTATATCACCCTGGTGGGCTCGCCTGAACAGGTGGCCGATGAGCTGGAATCCTGGATCAGCGAAACCGGGCTGGATGGTTTCAACCTGACGCGCATTGTGACGCCGGAGAGCTATGTGGATTTCATTGAGCTGGTGATACCGGAGCTACAACGACGGGGCTCGTACAAGACGGAATATGCGCAGGGAACGCTGCGGGAAAAAGTCTTTCACGACACGGCTCGCTTACCCAACCAACACACCGGCTCTACCTACCGCCACATTGTTTGATCGCTCCCACGCTCCGCGTGGGAATGCCTCTTGGACGCTCTGCGTTCGCTTGTGGGACGCGGAGCGTCCCTGGCGGCATTACCACGCGGAGCGTGGGAACGATCTCGCTACCTAAGACCTTATGACTGGAAAACCACTATGAAAAAGACATTCCTAAACCACCCAGTCAAAGCACTGGCCCTGGCCTTCGGCTTATTCAGCTCGGCGGTATTTGCCGCCGACGCCCCGCTGAAAATCGGCACCACCGCTGCCTTCGCCATTCCGCTGGAAGCCGCCGTAGAAGAGGCCGGCAAGCAGGGCCTGAAGGTCGAACTGGTGGAGTTCACCGACTGGATCGCGCCCAACGTCAGCCTCGCCGCCGGCGATATCGACGTGAACTACTTCCAGCACATCCCCTTCCTGGAAAACGCCAAGGCCGCCGCCGGGTTTGACCTGGTGCCATATGCGCCAGGCATCATCAATAACGTCGGGCTGTATTCGAAAAAGTACAAAAACTTCAACGAGCTGCCCGCAGGCGCCAGCGTGGCGATTGCCAACGACCCGATCAACAGTGGTCGCGGCCTGCAACTGCTGGCCAAGGCCGGGCTGATCACCCTCAAGCCGGGTGTGGGCTACAAAGCCACCGAAGAAGACATCGTCGCCAACCCGAAAAACATCAAGATCCTGCAAGTGGAAGCGGTGCAACTGGTGCGCGCCTATGACGACGCCGATCTGGTGCAGGGCTACCCGGCGTACATCCGCCTGTCCAAGACCTTCGATGCCGAGTCGGCACTGTTGTTCGACGGCCTCGATCATCCGGAATACGTGATTCAGTTCGTCATCCAGCCCAAGAGCAAAACCGACCCACGGGTGATCAAGTTCGTCGATATCTACCAGCACTCGCCGGTGGTGCGTGCGGCCTTGGACAAGTCCCTCGGCAAGCTCTATCAGGTTGGCTGGGAAGCTAAACCATGAGTGCCGCCAACGCCCGATTGCACGATCTGGCCCCTGCGCCCAGCCACGCCGAACAGACTGAACTGCACCCGGACTTGAACCACGCCCATGTGCGGTTCATCAACCTGGGCAAAACCTATGACGGCACGGTGCACGCGCTGCAAGGCATTGACCTGGCGATCCAGCGTGGCGAAGTGTTCGGCATCATCGGCCGCAGCGGCGCCGGCAAGTCGTCGCTGATCCGCACTATCAATCGCCTGGAACAACCCAGCAGCGGACGGGTGCTGATCGACCAGGTGGACATCGGCAGCTTCGATGAAGACCACCTGGTGGCGCTGCGGCGACGCATCGGCATGATCTTCCAGCACTTCAACCTGATGTCGGCCAAGACCGTGTGGCAGAACGTCGAGTTGCCGCTCAAGGTCGCCGGTGTGCCCCAGGCACAACGCGCGCGAAAGGTGCATGAACTGCTGGAGCTGGTAGGCCTGCAAGACAAACACAAGGCGTACCCGGCGCAGCTGTCCGGCGGGCAAAAGCAGCGCGTCGGCATCGCCCGCGCGCTGGTGCACGACCCCGAGATTCTGCTGTGCGACGAAGCCACCTCGGCCCTCGACCCGGAAACCACCCAGTCGATCCTCGGCCTGCTGCGCGAGATCAACCAGCGCCTGGGCCTGACCATCGTGCTGATCACCCATGAGATGGCGGTGATCCGCGACATCTGCCACCGCGTAGTGGTGCTGGAGCACGGGCGTATCGTCGAGCAAGGCCCGGTGTGGCAGGTGTTTGGCGATCCGCAACATGAGGTCAGCAAGACCCTGCTCGCACCGCTGCAACACGGCTTGCCGCCAGAGTTGCAAAGCCGCCTGCAACCCACGCCAGCCTCGGCCGACGCCGCACTGGTACTGCGCCTGCAGTTCACCGGCAGCGACACCCTGGAGCCAGACCTCGCGGCACTGTTCAGTGCCCTCGGCGGCCGTGTGCGTTTACTGCAAGGCGGCGTGGAACGCATCCAGGGGCATGCCTTGGGGCAACTGCTGCTGGCGGTGAATGGATCGCCGCACAACGCCGAAGAACTGCGCAAACGCGCGGCCAATTGGGCACAACAGGTGGAGGTGCTGGGCTATGTGGTTTGATCGTTTAGTGCAGGGCGCCATCGACACCTTGTTGATGGTGGGGGTGTCGTCGCTGATCGCGCTGCTGGTGGGCATTCCGCTGGCGGTCTTCCTGGTCACCAGCGACAAGGGCGGCATCTACCAGGCACCGGCGCTTAACCGCGTGCTGGGAGCGTTCGTGAATCTGTTCCGCTCCATTCCGTTCCTGATCCTGATGGTGGCGCTCATCCCGTTCACGCGCCTGATCGTCGGCACCACCTATGGCGTCTGGGCGGCAGTGGTACCGCTGACCATCGCCGCCACGCCGTTCTTTGCACGCGTCGCTGAAGTGAGCCTGCGCGAGGTCGACCACGGCCTGATCGAAGCCGCGCAGGCCATGGGTTGCCGCCGCTGGCACATCATCTGGCATGTGCTGTTGCCAGAGGCGTTGCCCGGCATCGTCGGCGGCTTCACCATCACCCTGGTGACCATGATCAACTCATCGGCCATGGCCGGAGCAATAGGCGCCGGTGGCCTGGGCGATATTGCCTACCGCTATGGCTACCAGCGCTTCGATACGCAGATCATGCTCACGGTGATTGTGCTGCTGGTGGTGCTGGTGGCGGTGATCCAACTGAGTGGGGACCGGTTGGCGCGGGTGTTGAACAAGCGCTGACGTCACGGGCACTCATCCAGTTGGGCAACACTGGCACGGGGCACGAAGGTGATGGTTTTTTCCTTGGCCTGCCAGGGCCGCACGATATAGCTGCCATCCGAGTCGGCCATCACTCGCAGTTTTACGCTGCGCTTGGGGTTGTCGGCGTCTACCAGTGCGCCGGGGACCTTGGCCTCTGCCGCCCAGGTCATCAACGTACAAACGCGCCCTCCCGAGGCGGAGCCTTGCAGCGGCAGGCCACCCAACTTGGCCCCACTCGCCGGGATCAGCCCGAGTAAAACGATGAGCGCAAAGGCCACCAATGAGGCGAACGCCACCGGGTTTTTCTGGACGCGCATGCGCACCACCAGGCAGGCGGCGCTTCCCTGGATCAGGAACAGCACGGCCATTTCGGCGGCCATGAACGGCGCAAAGAACACGGCGCTGTCGGAGTACTCGCTGAAGGCGCGGGAGACCGGCACCGTCACCATCAGAATGACCACCATTTGAATGGCCCCGGCGCCAGCACTGGCCAGCCAGAACTCGCCGGACAACTCACGCAGAGCAACATGGGCGGGGCGCGCACGAATAATGATGCCGACATAGGCCACTACCGCCGCCATGATCGCCACGATCCAACTGAGCGTCAGCAAAAACCCACTTTCGGCGTTCACGGACAGGTATACGGCGGACATCCAGAACACAAACATCACCAACAGGCTGGCCGCCCAATGTCCCAGTAACCTCCTGTGCTGGGCCGTCTCTTGCGGCGACTGCGGGCTGAGATTGAGTTGATCACTCAGACGCACACCTGTGCCGTTCAGGCGTGTGAACAAGATGAACGTGGGCACCAGGATCGATGCACCCATCATGCCGATCACAAATACCAACATGGCGAACATCGCTGGCAATGCGGTGAACGCCGACGCCGACAAGATACTCAGCGGCACCTTTTCCATCTGGATGTACTGGTACAGGTACAGGCCTGCCACCGAGAGAATCCCCACCGTCAGCGGCCAGGCACGCTCATTGAGCCAGAACAGCCCATTGCTCAATCTCGTGGCGTATTGGTCGACCTTGTTCGGTGCGGTGTCGTTGCCAACGGGTGAACGTTTTTCCTCTTCCATAGATGGATAACCCTCTTTGAATTAGGGCCGAATCTTACCCACAATCCCGCGGGGCGGTATGTCGGAATACCACAGTACGAACCCAGTGAAGTGCACTACATCGAATACACGTCTTTAAACTGAATCAGACGGAGCCTGAGGATCCCTGTCACGAGTGCGGAGCAAACGCTGAAACTACTCGCCTATACCTGTTAACTCTGACAGTTGTTGATTGTTTTCTGCGTGTATCTAATCAAACAGAATCTCTCACCAAGGATGGACTGATGATGAAAATGCACTCTTTAGGGTTTGCAGGTTGCCTGTTACTGAGCGCGGTCAGCTTGACCGTCAACGCTGCCGCCTACACCAACTTAGGGCATGAAGCGGGAGCACAATGCGAAACCTCCGGCATCAACGACAGTGGTATCGCTGTGGGCAATTGCACTCCGGCCAGTGCCAGCGCCAACAATGTCCCTTGGTTAGCAGATACGAACACAGAGAACTCACAAGTAGCGCTCAAGCCATTGGTTGCTGAACAGCCTTGCCGCGCCCTCAATATCTCGAACGCCGGCTGGATCGGCGGTATCTGCAAGAACGCAAACAATGTCAACACCGCCGTGGTCTGGAACGCCACCACTCCAAATAACACTCCGACACCTCTCAAGCCGCTTCCTGGGGTAGTGCTGCCGTTGCGTGCCGCGGACGTAAAGACAATCATCATGGCGTCCAATCAACGCGGGGATATGGTTGGATGGAGCATCAGCAGCAATCAGGAGCTATCTACCGTCATATGGCTCGCGGGGGATGACACGCCTAAGCGGGTATTTTCTTCGCTGCTTGGACTGCTTGGGTACAACGATAAATGCGTTCCAGTGGGCGTCAGTGACAGCCTTTCGAATGGCTACCCCAGCATTGCCATGAACTGTCCCAGAACCAACGGCATCACAATTCCCCAAGTAGCTAAGGCTAACGTTACGACCTATACCATAAGCTCTTTACCCATAGCGACTGGAGCCAATCGTTGCTATGTCAAAGGGATCAATAACACACTGCAATCGGTAGGTTACTGCGAGTATCCCGATACCGCCACCAACCCGGTCCGGACCGCAGCCTGGATGACACCGACGACAGCGCCTCTGACCTTGACCCTTTCTATCAAGTCCAAAAATGCCGGACGCGCAATCAACAACAAGGGGATTGTGCTGGCATCACGGCAGGACGATACCGGTAGAGTGGGCGACTTAACGTGGATTCCCCTAGCAGGGTTGGCGGGCATTCAGCTGATTCAGCCCCCGACGGGAGCCGTGTCGACACAAGCGTTCGGTATTGCCGATAACAATACTGTTGCGCTTAACAGCGACGTTGATCAGTACCTCACCGGCTGTATCTGGTCACCTGCAACCGGTGGAAACGCTGCGGCGACCCATTGTCTGGCTTCGATTGGTGGAGGCAAAAAAAACTGGCTGAGCACCTTCTCTCAAAGCGGAAGCTACGCCGGGGGTGTAAACCTCAACAGCACCCAGGATATGGATGCGGTAGCAGTGGAGCTGCCCTGAGTGCATCAATACTTGAGGCAGCAAACGCCACTTCATGCCAACGACCTATAACTTCAGGGAAAAATCATGTCAAAACTCATGACGTCGAACAGCCTTGCGTCTGTCACATTGTTATTTAGTGTTGCTATAAGCGGTACCGCTGCAGGCACCCCATCGATAACAGGGGAGGTAATTTCTGAACTTGTCCTAGACAACGCCACCGCCATCTCTTTTCCAATTGAACCTTGGCCTTTGCCACCACCTGAAACGCGGAAGGTGGTAGGACAATTTTGCTACCTATTTCCTTGTGATAAGGGCGGTCCTAATTGGCACAATATTTACGAAGATTAGTTAAGCCTAGATTGTGGTAGCGGCCCAGGCATCGGATATAGTTGCTGTGTTCTCACTGAAATAGCCCTATGAAACTCGAACCCGACGACCTCAACCAGATCACCTCCACCACTCTGGACCATTACAACAAGGTGGCCGAAGACTTCCGTGAAGGCACCCGCGATCACGATGTGAGCCAGAACATCGAGGCGCTGCTGCGGCATATCCAGGGCACGCCGCCGTTCACTGTGCTGGATTTCGGCTGTGGACCAGGGCGGGATTTGCAGACGTTTACGCGCATGGGGCATATCGCCGTGGGCCTGGATGGCTCCGAACGTTTTGCGCAGATGGCCCGCGAAGACAGCGGCTGTGAGGTGCTGCAGCAGGACTTTCTCAAGCTGGACCTGCCCGCCGAACGCTTCGATGGCGTGTTTGCCAATGCGGTGCTGTTTCATATTCCCAAGCAGGAGTTGCCCCGAGTGCTCAAAGAGCTGCACGGCGCGTTGAAGCCTGGGGGCGTGCTGTTCAGCTCGAACCCTCGGGGCGAGAACCAGGAGGGCTGGAATGGGCCGCGGTATGGCTCTTATCACGATCTGCAGGCCTGGCGGGCCTTGCTGACCGCAGCCGGGTTTGAAGAGTTGGAGCACTACTACCGGCCGGCCGGGTTGCCGCGGGAACAGCAGCCTTGGTTGGCGAGTGTATGGCGTAAGATTTAGTGCTGCATCGCCTGTACCTGCCTCATCGCAGGCAAGCCAGCTCCCACCTCTGGAATGAATTCCCTTATGGGAGCCGGGCTTGCCCGCGATGGCGCCGTAACGGGCAGCGTTATTTCACCTGATACACCACCGGCTCCCACCTTTGGAATGCATTCCCCTGTGGGAGCCGGGCTTGCCCGCGATGGCGCCGTAACGGACAGCGTTATTTCACCTGATACACCACCGGCTCCTCCCCCTCCACAAGCACCGTCACACTGCGCCCGGCATACCCCTCTTTCTCCACCACCGAAAAATTCGCCACCAGCCGCGTCCCATCAGCAAAGGTGGTTTGCTGCAGCTGCTTGTCCACCGTCAGCCAACGGAAATCCGTCATTTCCTGGGTCGCCAAGCGCTGGTGCAACGGCCGGAAGAAGCGGTCCTGGCGCTGAATAACCGGCAGCCGCGCCTTGAGCGTCGCAGCACTGAGGTGGTACAGCGGCGGCACGTTGTAGAGCAGTTGGGTCAGCTCATTGTCGCCCTGCACATTGCTCAGTTTGAGGCTGTCGAACAGCCAATGATGGGTGGTGATCACCGAGCCGTGGAACACCGCCTGATACAACGGCACGCGCATCGTCGGTTCGAAATACAGCGTGCGAAACGGCTCCTTCAACGGCACTGATTTGAAGAACACCGCCGGTTGCTCCGTGGGGTACCAGTTGCCTACGAAGTACGGCGACTGCGGGTCCTGGGTCATCTCGCGGTCACCCCAGCCGATCACCGGGGTCTGCATGCCGTGGGCAAACAGGATGCCTTGGGCAGTGATCGCGTTGCCGTCTTCGGAGCCTGTGACCAGCTTCGGCACGGTGTTGATCCAGCGGGAAGCATCGATATTGCCTTCGGCGTTTTGTGCCTGAGTCATGCTGGCGTTGCTGCGATAGCTGTCGAACAACATGCTGGTGGCGTAGGCATCGAGAAACCAGGCATTGAAGCCAGTCTTCGCGTGTACTGCCTTCACCCGTGCCTCCAGCAGCGGCCGCACACAACGTGGATCCGTGTAGTGGCCGGACTTCTGGAAACCGGTTTTCAGCTTGCCGTCTTTCAACACGATCGCGCAGTCGCGGTAGGCCTTGGCGCCCAGGTGGGCAGTGGTCCAATCGGGGTTTTCCGTGGCGGACAGGGCCGTTTCATAGGAGTCGTAAGGCGCCATCAGAAAACCGGCTTCCACCCCCGCGCGAATCGCCTCGGGATGCCAGAGGCCACCCTCCCAACCTTCGCCCAAGGTCAGCAGCAGACGCTGCAGCCCGGCGTCGCGCAGGGTTTGAATGGTGCTACTGCCCCAGGTCTGCGGGCTGTCACTCAAGGCTCCCGCAAAGTCCACGGCCAGTTCACTGCGCAGCTCACCATAACGGGCGGCAAGGCGGGTCATGTCTGGCTCTTGCACTTGCCAGGCCTGCCGGGCCTTGGTGTTGATCGCCGCGTTGAGGCCGCGAAGGAGCACGGTTTGTTCATAGCGATTCAGTGCAGCGGACTGCGCCAGCAGCTGTGCGCTCTCTTTGTCCATCAGGCTCTTGAGTTCATGGCTGCGCAGCCGTTGGATCAGTCTTGGCCAATCACGCACATCGCCCAAAGCCAGCAGGCCGTTGTCCCAGAGGTACACATGGCTGGCGCCCAGCAGTTTCTGGGCTTCGGGTGTTTGCCGCAGTTTGTCCGCCAACGGCTCATAGCGGCCCTGCTCCACCAGCCACTGGCGGTAGCGCTTGGCACCAGCCAATGGGTCGGCATCGCCCAGGTACAGCCGCAGCGTCATCGGCGCATCAGGCGCCAGCGAGGTGAATTCATGGGCCGCGGAGAGGGCCAGGCCGTTGCCGTCGGCTTGCCATTGCAGGCGGTTGTTGTAGGGGTTGGTCAACAGCCAGCTCAAGGTGAAGCCACCGTGATCCACGCCCCACAGCGGCAGGCTCAGGTCCTGGGTGGTATTGAACTCGCCCCGCTCCAGCAGAAACGTCTTCCAGATGGCATTGCCGGCAGGCACGTAATGCCCCTCGGCCAAGGGCCAGATCAACCCTCGCCCCATGGCCTCGGCAGGCTGACGCAGCAGGGCCAGCTCACCGGGCTCGCGGGCGTTGATGGTCAAGGCCAGGTCGCGCTGTTGCAAGCGGGCGGTCAGGCGATAGGCGCCGTTGTCCCATTGCCAAGTGGCTTGATCAGGCGTGTTCTGCAATTGGCTGACGGCATGCGAGGCCACACCGCTGGATGCCTGCACCGAAGTCTGGCCTGCGGGTGTCACGCGCAGCGCCAGGGTGGCGGGGTCGAGTTCGACGCGCCACAAGGCATTTTCCAGTACGGTGGCGGCGAAGGCAGAGGGTGCAAGGAGCAACGCGCAAAACAGCAAGGTGAAACGCAGGCACTGCATGAGGATCGACCTGGGTTTGGAATGAGGACCAGAGGGTACAACATGCAGTAGCGAGCCAGGACGACATGGGGATTTTTCAGAAACTTCACACAGCCTCAACCAGAATGAAGATCCAAATGTGGGAGCTGGCTTGCCTGCGAAAGCGACAGTTCAGTCACAGATGCAGCGACTGACACACCGCCTTCGCGGGCAAGCCCGCTCCCACAGGGGGTCTGCGCTTAACTGGCAGCCCCCTCTCTCAGTGTTAATCCTGTTGTGGCTGATGTTCCTGTTTCGGCTCGCGGATCTTGTACCAGGCCACATACAGCGCCGGCAGAAACAGCAACGTCAGCAACGTCGCAATGATGATCCCGCCAATCATCGCGTAGGCCATCGGCCCCCAGAACACTTCCCGCGCAATCGGGATCATGCCCAGGCTCGCGGCGGCGGCCGTCAGCAGAATCGGCCGACGCCGGTGTTCGGTCGCTTCCACCACCGCGTCCCACGGCGTGTAGCCGGCCTCTTCGTACTCGTGGATCTGTGTGACCAGAATCACCGAGTTGCGGATGATGATGCCGATCAGCGCCAGGATCCCCAGGATCGCCACAAAGCCCATGGGCGTGCCGGTGGGGATCAACGCCAGCACCACGCCGATCAGCCCCAGTGGCGCAACGCTGGCCACCAGGAACATCTTCTGCACGCTGTGCAACTGAATCATCAGGAACGTGGCCATCAGGAACAACATCAACGGCACCACGCTGGCAATCGGGCCCTGGGCCTTGCCACTTTCTTCCACGGTACCGCCGGTGGCGACTTTGTAGCCCACCGGCAAGCCTTCGCTGAATTTCTCGATGGTCGGCGCCAACTGCTTGACCAGGTCGGTCGGCTGCATCTCATCGCGCACCGCGGCCTTGATGGTAATCGTCGGCTTGCGGTCACGACGCCACACCAGCGGCTGCTCCAGTTCGTAACGCACCGTGGCAAAGGCCAGCAATGGAATCGAGGTGCCATTGGGCGTAACGATCTGCAGGTTCTGCAAGGTTTCCGGCGTACCGCGCTCGGCATCCTCGGCGCGGCCGACCACGTTGATCAGGTAGATATCGTCGTGCACCTGGGTCACCGCCGCGCCGCTGACCACGCTGTTCATCAACTGCGCCACGTCTTCCGACGAAAGCCCCAGTTGCCGCGCCTTGTCCTGGGCGATGTCGACGCGCAGCACTTTGCCCGGCTCGTTCCAGTCGTAGATGATCTCGCCCAGGTGGGTGTTCTGATCCAGCAAGGTCGCCAGTTCAATGGCGTGCTTGCGCACCTGGTCGGTGTCTTTACCAGAGACGCGGTACTGGATCGGCCGCCCGACCGGCGGGCCCATTTCCAGCGGCTGCACGTAGCTGCCGATACCGACAAAATCATCGCGCAGGCGTTTCTGCAATCGAGCAATCAAGGCACCGCGCTCTTCCAGACCTTTGCTGACGATCACCAACTGCGCGTAGTACGGGTTCTCCAGTTGCTGGTCCAGCGGCAGGTAGAAACGAATCGCGCCCTGGCCGATGTAGGTGCTCCAACGGGCGATATCCGGGTCGTCCTTGATGATCGCTTCGAGGCGGTCTACCGCCTTGCGCGTCTCGTTGATCGAGGCGTTTTGCGGCAGGTTCAGGTCGACGAGAATTTCCGGACGGTCCGACGACGGGAAGAACTGGTTCTGCACAAATTGCATGGAAAATACCGAGGCCACGAACAGCGCCACGGTGATGCCAATCGCCCACCAGCGGTTGCGCATGGCCCACAGCATGCCGCCATTGAAGGCACGGCCAATGCGCCCTGGCTCGGCGTTGTGCGGTTTCACATTGGCGCTGAGGATATGCACGCCGATCACCGGCGCAAACAGCACCGCCACCACCCACGACACCAGCATCGCCACGGCAATCACCGCGAACAGGGTAAAGGTGTACTCGCCTGCCGAACTGGCGTTGAGGCCAATCGGCACGAAACCGGCCACGGTCACCAGCGTGCCGGTGAGCATCGGGAACGCCGTGGAGGTATAGGCGTAAGTCGCCGCCTGTTCCTTGGTTTCGCCTTTTTCCAGGCGCGTGATCATCATCTCCACGGTGATCATCGCGTCATCCACCAGCAGGCCGAGGGCGATGATCAACGCGCCCAGCGACACGCGCTGCATGGTGATGCCGCTGTATTCCATGAACACGAATACCAGCGCCAGCACCAACGGAATCGAGCACGCCACCACCAACCCGGCGCGCATGCCGAGGCTGATAAAGCTCACCACCAGCACGATGATCACCGCCTCGAACAATGCGCTGGTGAAGCCGCCGACCGCCTCTTCCACCACTTCGGCCTGGTCGGACACCTTGTGCACGCCGACGCCCACCGGCAGGTCGGCGGTCAGCTCGTCCATGCGCCCGTGCAGGGCCTTACCGAACGACTGGATATTGCCGCCCTTCTGCATGGCGATGGCCAAGCCAATCGCCGGTTTGCCGTTGAAGCGAAACATCGGCCGCGCCGGGTCCACATAACCACGGCTGATGTCGGCAATATCCGCCAGCCGGTAGAAACGGTCATTGAGGCGCAGGTTGACGTTGGCCAGGTCTTTCTCCGAGGCGAACTGCCCGGAGGTGCGCACGGAGATGCGTTCCGGCCCGGCCTCGATCACCCCGGCGGGGGTCACGGCGTTTTGCGATTGCAGGCTTTGTACGACCTGGCGCTGATCAATCCCCAGGGCCGCGAGTTTGCGCGTGGAGAAATTCAGGTAAATCACTTCGTCCTGCTG
Source organism: Pseudomonas sp. GW821-FHT07B01 (assembly GCF_059419065.1). Taxonomy (NCBI): domain Bacteria; kingdom Pseudomonadati; phylum Pseudomonadota; class Gammaproteobacteria; order Pseudomonadales; family Pseudomonadaceae; genus Pseudomonas; species Pseudomonas sp. GW821-FHT07B01. The sequence continues at coordinate 28,578 of NZ_JBWKRA010000029.1, forward strand.
GCCGATCATCTCGACCTTGCCCAGCCCTGGCACCGAGCGGATTTCGGCGCGCACCTGTTCCACGTAGTCACGCAACTGGCGCATCGACAGGCCATCGCCGGTAAAAGCATACACCGAGCCGAACACGTCACCGAACTCATCGTTGAACGATGGCCCCTGCAATCCCTGGGGGAAGGTCCCACGAATGTCATCGATCTTTTTGCGGACCTGGTACCAGATCTCCGGGATGGCCTTGGCACTGGTGGTGTCCTTGAGGAACACGAACACCGTGGACTCGCCGGGCCGGGTGTAGCTTTTCACGTAGTCGAGGGAATCGAGTTCCTCGAGTTTTTTCTCGATGCGGTCGGTGACCTGCTTGAGGGTTTCTTCCTGGGTCGCGCCCGGCCAGCGGGTCTGGATCACCATGGTCTTGATGGTGAACGACGGGTCTTCTTCACGGCCCAGGTTCATGTACGAGAACACGCCCATCAGCAGCGCGACGAACATCAGGTACCAGACGAAGGACTGATGCTTGAGGGCCCAGTCGGATAAGTTGAAGCTCCCTTTCATCGCGGGCTGTCCTCGTCGATTTTGACTTTTTGCCCAGGTTTCAGGCTGTTCACGCCGGCGGTGACAATGCGCTCGCCGGGTTTGACGCTGCCATTGAGCAAGGCGCTGTGAGCATCACGGCTGATAACCGTGACCTCGCGGGGTTGCACGGTCTGGCTCTGGGTGTCGAGCAGCCAGATACGGGTCTTGCCGTCGACTTCCTGCAAGGCGCTCAGGGGCAGTTCGATACGCGGGGCGATGGCGGTGCTCAACGTCACGCTGATTGCCGTGCCCAGGCGGAACGCCGGCGGGGTTTCGGCCAGGCTCAGGCGTGCGCGACGGGTGCGCGTGGCGCTTTGGGCCTGAGGCTCGATCTCACGCACCACGGCAGTGGTGTGCACGCTGGGGTCCAGTTGGCCAGCGACCAGGAACACCACATCGGCAGGCAAGCGTTCAGCCAGGCCGGCGGGCAGGTCGATCACCGCTTCCTTGATGTCCGGACGGGCCAGGGTCACCACCTGCTGGCCGGCGCTGACCACTTGGCCAGCCTCAGCGTTCCAGGCAGTGACGATGCCGGCATGGTCGGTGCGCAGTTCGGCGTAGTTGAGTTGGTCCTTGGCCTGGTTGACCGAGGCACGGGCCTGGTCAAGGGTCGCCTGGGTGGTTTTCAGGTCGGTCTGGGCCACATCCAACTGAGCCTGGGCGCCGACGCCACGGTTGAACAGCTCCTGTTGCCGCCGAGCGTTGGCCTGGGCGTTGATGAACTGCGCCTGTACGCGCGCCAGGTCGCCCTGGGCAGCGCGCAATTGGTTCTGCTGGTCGGTGGGGTCAAGCACGGCGAGCAGGGCGCCCTTCTCCACTTCGGCGCCGACATCCACGGCGCGACGGGCGATGCGGCCCGGCACACGGAAACCCAGGTTGCTTTCATAGCGGGCCTGGATGGTGCCGGCGAAACGGCCCAGGTTTTCCTGGTCTTCAGCCTTCACTTCCATGGACAGCACCGGGCGTATGGGTTCGGGCGGCGCCTCTTCCTTGGAGCAGGCCATCAGCAACAGGCTGGCGGCGACAATGAGCGTCAATTGCTTCATGGCTGCGCTCCGGGTTGGGCGATCTCGACGACCATGCCGGGGTGCAGCAATTGCCCACCGGCTATCACGACTTTTTCACCGCCTTTGAGGCCCTCGCCGATGATCACTTTGCCGGTGAGGTAGCGCGCCACGGTGACCTTGTGCAACTGCGCCTTGCCTTCGCCGTCCACCAGCCACACGGCTGGCTCGTTGAGGTCTTTGGTCAGCGCTGACCAAGGCAGCTCGATGCTCGCCTTGGCCGGGCCATTGGCGGTGGCGCTGACCACCGACCCCAGTTCCATGCCCTTGGGCAGGCTTTGCAGGGCGATCTTCACTTGCACGGTGCCGGTATTGGCGGCCACGGCGGGCGTGACTTCGCGGACTTTGCCCACGGCCTTGATGCTCGGGTTGTCCAGCAGGCTCACCGTAATCGGCGCGTCGGGCGGCGGCTCCACCAGCAAGGACTCATACACGTTGAACACGGCGTCACGTTCGCCATCGCGGGCGAGGCTGAAGATCGGCACGGTGGCCTGTACCACTTGGCCGACTTCGGCCTGACGCGCGGTGATGATGCCCGGGGCATCGGCAATCAGCGAGGTGTAGCCCAATTGTTCGCGGGCATTGGCCAACTGCGCCTGGGCAGCGGCCAGGGCACTTTGGCTGCTGCGCAGCGCGGCCTGGGCGGCGTCATATTCGCTGCGGCTGGTATAGCCTTTGGGCAAGAGTTTTTCCTGGCGCACAAAGGCGGCGGCGGTCTGCTTGACCCGCGCCTGTTCGGCCACGACCTGGGCCTGGGCCGAATCAACGTTGGTTTGCAGGTCCTTGGGGTCGAGCTTGGCCAGGACTTGCCTGGCCGTGACGCGGTCGCCCACGTCGACCATGCGCTGGATGATCTTGCCGCCCACGCGAAAGGACAGATCGGTTTGCACCCGCGCCTGGATATCGCCGGTCAGCGTGACCGCCGCGGCGAAATCCGCTGACTGCACGGTTTGCACAAACACCCGTGAATGCTGCTTGGGCTCGGCTTTGTCCTGGCCACATCCGCTGAGCAGCGCCAGGAGGCCAAGGCTGAAAATAAATGTCGAGGTGCGACCGCCCATGCAGGCTCCTTTTGCGTGATGCCGACGTTCAAGTGTGTATGCGACTGTGAGCTTAGATCAGGGTTCCTTATCTGCATGGAGGATCCCATACTCCAATGGTTCCCATGCTGACTAAATACACATGCTTAAAACACTCGCGGTGGCCAATTACCGCTCGATCAACAAATTGGTGGTGCCCCTGGACCGGCTGAACCTGGTGACCGGGCCCAATGGCAGCGGCAAATCCAACCTGTATCGCGCCCTGCGCCTGCTGGCCGAAACCGCCCAGGGCGGGGTGATCAATGCCCTGGCCCGTGAAGGTGGGCTGGATTCGACCTTCTGGGCCGGGCCGGAAACCATCAGCCGGCGCATGCGCAATGGCGAAGTACCGGTCGAATCCACTGTGCGCCAGGGCGTCAAACGCCTGCGCCTGGGGTTTGCCGCAGAGGATTTCAGCTACGCGATCTCTTTGGGCTTACCCGAAAAAACCCTCTCGGCCTTCAAACTGGACCCCGAAGTAAAAAAGGAATGCATCTGGGCCGGCCACGTCTACCGTCCGGCCAGCCTGCTGGTGCAGCGCTCAGGGCCGATGGTGCGTGCCCGCGAAGGCCGAGCGTGGGATGTGCTGGCGCATCACACACCGAACTACCACAGCCTGTTCGATCAGGTCGGCAGCCTGCGTGGCTCGCCGGAAGTGCTGCTGTTGCGTGAAAGCATTCGTGGCTGGCGCTTTTACGATCACTTTCGCAGCGACGTGGACGCGCCAGTGCGCCAGCCACAATTGGGCACGCGCACGCCGGTGTTGCACCACGACGGCCGCGATCTGGCGGCCGCGTTGCAGACCATCCGCGAGATTGGCGATCCCGAGGCGCTGCAACGCGCCGTGAGCGATGCATTCCCGGGCGCGCGTCTGCACATTGAACCGTTGCAGGGCGGACGCTTTGCCATCGAGTTCTATCAGGAAGGCTTGCTGCGACCGTTGTCGGCGGCGGAGCTGTCGGACGGCACCCTGCGCTACCTGCTGCTGATCGCCGCGCTGCTGACGCCCCGGCCACCGACCATGATGGTGCTGAACGAGCCGGAGACCAGCTTGCATCCGGACCTGTTGCCGGCACTGGCCCGCTTGATTATCCAGGCGTCGAAGCAGTGCCAGGTATGGGTGGTGAGCCATGCCAGCCGCTTGATTGCGGCGTTGCAGCAGGATGGGGGGTGTAACTCGATTGTGTTGGAGAAGGTGTTGGGGGAAACACGGATTGTGGGGCAAGGGATGCTGGATGCGCCGGCCTGGCACTGGCCGGAGTAGGCGGTGACTGCACTGGCCTCATCGGGGGCAAGCCCCCTCCCACATTTTGATGTGTGAATACATTCAAAGGTGGGAGCTGGCTTGCCTGCGATAGCTATTTCAGCCCTGCCACTTACCGCCCTCAACAATCACACTCTCAGGCTTGGTGTCATCGCTCAGCTCTTTACGCACATATTGGTCATAAAGCTTGAGCAGGAATTTCTCCTCCCCCAGCTTCGCAAGCTCAGCGTTCACCCAGTCACGCAGCTCGATATTGCCCTTCTTCACAGCCGGGGCAATCGGTGCTTCATCCCCCAGTTTCTCTTCCAGTACGCGGTAGCCAGGGTTCTGCTTGGCCCAACTGAACAGCACCAGGTTGTCTTGCGCATAGGCATCCCCACGGCCAGCCGACAGCGCCTGCAGCGACTCGGAGTTCTTCTCGAACTTGAGCAGCTTCCAGTCCGGATGGTTCTTGGTCAGCCAGATATCCGCCGTGGTGCCGGTGGTGACGATGGTCGTGCGGGTTGCCAGGTCATCCAGGCTTTTGACGGCGCTGTCATTCGGCACCAGAGCCTGCACCGCCACTTTCAGGTTAGGGTTGGTGAAGTCCACTGCTTCCTTGCGTTCAGGCGTCACGGTCATGTTGGCGAGAATCAGGTCGACCTTGTCGCTTTGCAGGAAGGGAATGCGGCTGGCCGGTTCCACGGCGACAAACTCCACCTTGTTTTCATCGCCCAGCAGGTCCTTGGCGAACTGCCGGCCGATGTCGGTATCGAAGCCGACATAACGACCCGCTTCGTCCACAAAACCGAATGGCGGCTTGTCGGTAAACACGCCGACAATCAGCTTGTCCCGCGCTTTGATTTTGTCGATGTAGCTCACAGCCGCGGGTTTTACCGGCTCTTCGGCCTTTTTATCGCAGCCGGCCAACAAGGCGACGGCAAACAGTGGCAGCAGTAACTTTTTCATATCAGCTCCAGTTCCTTGATCTTTTTGGGCAGTGTTGAAACAAAGGAGAACTTCTCCAGGAACTGCTGCGCGCGTGCGGTCTGCGGGTTCGTAAAGAATGCCTCGGGGGTGTTGTGTTCGAGGATGCGACCGGCCTCCATGAACACCACGCGGTCGGCGACGGCGCGGGCGAAGGCCATTTCGTGGGTGACGATCAGCAGGGTCATGCCATCGCGGGCCAAGTCCTGGATCACTTCCAGCACTTCCTTGACCATCTCCGGGTCGAGGGCCGCGGTGACTTCGTCAAACAGCATGACCTGAGGGTTCATGCACAACGAGCGGACGATGGCGATGCGTTGTTGCTGGCCACCGGAAAGCTGGCGTGGGAAGGCGTCGCGCTTGTCGGCAAGGCCCACGCGCTCCAGCAATTTTTCCGCCTGCTCACGGGCTTCACGCGGGTCGCGCTTTTGCACTTTCAGCGGGCCGAGCAGGATGTTGTCGAGCACGCTCATGTGCGGGAACAGGTGGTAGCTCTGGAACACCATGCCAATGTCCTGGCGTACCTGGCGCCAGTCGGTGGTTTTATCCAGCAGCTCTTTGCCGGCAAAGCGCAGGCTGCCGCTGTGCGCGACTTCCAGCCCATTGAGGCAGCGCAACAGGGTGCTTTTGCCACAGCCGCTGGGGCCTAAGATCACCACCACTTCGCCGCGCTGCACGCTCAGGTCGATGCCCTTGAGCACCTGCGCCTCGCCGAAGAATTTGTTGAAACCCTGGAACTCGATCAATGCACTCATGCTTGGGCCCAGCGCCGTTCCAGCACCTTGGAGGCGGCCGACAACGGGTAGCAGATAAAGAAGAAAAACAGGAACAGCGCACCGTAGATCAATACCGACTCGTAGGTGCGCTCGATGATTTGCTGGCCGACCTTGATCACATCCACCACACCGATCAGCACCGCCAGGGAGCTGGTCTTGATGATGCGCGTGTACACGTTGATGGTCGGCGGCGTCATGCGCTTGAGGGCCTGGGGCAGCAGTACGTAGCCGTACAACTGTGGGCCGGACAGGCCAATCGACAAGCCTGCTTCGCGTTGGCCACGGGGCAGCGAATGCAGCGCGCCACGCACCACTTCGCCCACCTCGCTGGCGCCCCACAACGACAGCACCAGCACCGCGCACCAGAAACTCGGGATGCTCAGGCCGAAGAAGATCGGCACGCCAAAAAACAGCAGGTACAACCACACCAGCACCGGAATGGCGCGGAACAGTTCCAGGTAGACCCGCAACACGCCGTTGATCGCCTTGTTATTCAAAGTGCGCAGCACGCCGTAGAGCACGCCGCCAACCGTACTGAAGGCGATGCTCAAAAACGAAATTGACAGGGTTTGCGCAGCGCCCTTGCCCAGTTGCGGCAACGACACCCAGAGCAACTCAAGACCCGAACTGGCCATGTTGGAGCCTCCTTTCCAGGCGGCTGAGCAACAGCGACAACGGCAAGAACAACAGCACGCAAATCAGCGTCAGCACAGCGAGCATTTCGTAGGTTTTATAGTAGAGGGCGATATAGCTCTTGGTGGTATAGAGAATCTCCGGCACCGCCACCGCCGACACCACGGTGGTTTCCTTGAGCAGAAAAATGAAGTTGGCGAACAGCGCCGGCAGGCTGAGGATGCCGGCCTGGGGCAGGATCACATGGCGCAACACTTGCCAGTCGGACAGGCCAATGGACTTGCCCGACTCGATTTGCGCTTGCGGCACCGCTTCCACGCCGGCGCGCAGCACCTCGGTGAGGTAGGCGCCGCCCAGAAAGGTCATGGTGATGATCGCCGCCCAGAACCCGGAAATATTGAAACCCAGGGCCGGCAGCGCGAAGTAGACGAAGAACAGTTGGATCAACAGCGGCGTGTTACGCGCCAGCTCCACATAGAGCGCCACCAGGCGCGACAGGTAAGGCGTACGAAACACCAGCAGCGCAGCGTTGATCAGCGCCACCAGCAAGGACGTGGCAATGGCGATCAGGCCGACTTGCAGCGTAACACCCACGGCCTTGAGAAACGCCGGCAGCGTGCTGAGGATAAAAGCGAAATCGAAGGTCATGTGCAGTCCATATCGCCGCATGGGTAATGCCGCGAGCGCAGTCCGTGCCGACGTGGATAACGTCAGCTAGCGCGAACTTTAAAGGTATAAAAATCAAAGTTTAAATACCGAAATAGCATATTGATATCACCCAAAAACCTAACCTCTGTGGGAGCTGTCGATCATTCCCACGCCCTGCGTGGGAATGCAGCCCCGGACGCTCTGCGTCCGCTCTAAAGTCGTGACGCAGAGCGTCACAGGAGACGTTCCCACGCGGAGCGTGGGAACGAGCAAGCCAGCTCCCACAGTTTTGACTGTATTTCAGATAAAAAAACGCCGACGCTGTAGGAGCCGTCGGCGTTGAAACCTTGAAGGGGGTTTTGGCTTACATCAGAACGCTGGCACCACCGCGCCGTTGTACTTCTTCTCGATGAAAGCTTTGACTTCCGGGCTGGTCAGGGCCTTGGCCAACTTCTGGATAGCATCGCTGTCCTTGTTGTCCGGGCGCGCCACCAGGAAGTTCACGTACGGCGACTTGGCGTCTTCGATGATCAGCGCGTCCTTGGCCGGGTTCAGGCCAGCTTCCAGGGCGTAGTTGGTGTTGATCACATCCAGGTCAACCTGATCCAGCACGCGTGGCAGCAGCGCCGATTCCAGCTCTTTGAATTTGAGGTTTTTCGGGTTGTCCTTGATGTCCTTTGGCGTGGACAAGGCGTTGGTCGGGTCTTTCAGGGTGATCAGACCGTTCTTCTGCAGCAGCAACAGGGCGCGGCCGCTGTTGGAGCCTTCGTTCGGGATGGCCACGGTGGCGCCATCTTTGAGCTCAGAGATATTTTTGATTTTTTTCGAGTAACCACCGATGGGTTCGACGTGCACACCCACAACGGTGACTAGGTTGGTGCCCTTGCCCTTGTTAAAGTTTTCCAGGTACGGCAGAGTCTGGAAGTAGTTGGCGTCCAGGCGTTTCTCAGCGACCTGCACGTTCGGCTGTACGTAGTCGGTAAAGACTTTGATCTGCAGGTCCACACCTTCCTTGGCCAGGGTCGGCTTGATCAGCTCGAGGATTTCGGCGTGCGGGATCGGCGTAGCGGCCACCACCAGTTTCTCGTTGGCCTGGGCAAAGCCAGCAGTCAGGGCAGCCGCCAGAGCGGTAAACAACAGAACCTTTTTCATGCAATGTCCTTCTAACGACCGTTTTTATGTGAGGTGCCAGCGAAGTGCTATCGCGGCGTGGAAGGGACAATACCTAGATTTTTTATTCCCGAACAATATCTTTTATTCACGTTGATATTCCATTTTGTTCATACAGGAATTTACGCACCGATTCCGTCTCGGCCGGGCTGGCGCTGGCCAAAATTCGTCGTACTTGCTCCAGCGGTGAGCCTGCCGTCGGTAGGTTCAAATGCTCGGGCAAGATTTCATCGCCGCTGCTCACCAGCAAGGCAAAGTGAATGACGTTTTCCAATTCTCGCGTATTGCCCGGCCACGTGTGGTGTTCCAGCACCTGCTGGGCGGCGTCGCTGATCAGTGGCACCGGAAGGTCCAGGCGCTGGCTGTAGATGCCGAGGAAATATTCGGCCAGAGACAAGATATCCCCCACCCGCTCGCGCAACGCCGGCAGGTCCAACCGGCCCTCACTCAAATAATGGAACAGACGCTCATGAAACTTGCCCACGGCCACGGCCTGGGCCAGGTCGATGCTGGTCGCGGCCACCAGGCGCACATCCACCGGGCTGGGCTGGTGGGCACCGACGCGGGTGACTTCGTGGTTTTCCAGGGCCGCGAGCAATTTCACCTGGATCGGCAGCGGCAAGTCACCAATTTCATCCAGATACAAGGTGCCACCATTGGCCGACCCGAACCAACCTGCGCGGCTGCTGGCCGCGCCACTGTGACTGCCGGCGGCATAGCCGAACAACTCGGCATCGGCATAGGTGGGGCTGATGGCGCCACAGTTGACCGAGACAAACAGGCCTGTACGGTCACTGCCACGGTGGATGTGCCGCGCCAGCAACTCTTTACCGCTGCCGGTTTCTCCTCGAATCAATACGGGTAAGGCGCGCGGCGCAAGGCTTTCCAACTCTTCACGCAGTTGGCGTGAGCGTGGGTCGACGAACACCAGCGCCTTGGCGCGGATGCTCAACGGGCTTTTTTCAGCATCTGGAAAAGTCAGCAGCGGCTGGCCGAAGGTTTCATGCAGACTCATGGCAGGCTCCCGCCCCAATCCACACAGGGACGGGGCGTTGAAAAATATTAGGCGCTGCGCCGAGCATGGTGCTCGAGGCGATGTTGCAGGCGATAGAGGTAAGCAAACCCTTGCTCCCAGCGGCGGTGGCCGGACTTCACATTGATATGCCCGGCGCCCGACAAGATGCCGGCTTCGGCGCCCCACTGACGCGCCAGTTCCAAAGCCCTTGGGGCACTTACGGCACTGTCGTTATCGGAGCTGACCACCTGGCTGGGGAATGGCAACAAATCGGTGGGAATCGGCGCGAAGTTACGCAGGGCGGGCGCGCACGCAGGCCGCTCGACATCCGCCGGCGCCACCAGCAACGCGCCGCGTACCTGCCGCAAAAAATGCACGGGCGCGGTGGCTGCCCAGTGAGCGACAGTGATGCAACCCAGGCTATGAGCGATCAGGATCACCGGCGTGCTGTCGGCAGCGATGGCCTCGGCCAGTGCGGCGACCCAATCCTCGCGACGCGGTGTCAGCCAATCGGCCTGTTCCACGCGGGCGCTATTGGGCAGGCTGTTCTGCCAATGGGTTTGCCAATGATCTTCTGGCGATCCTTGCCAGCCCGGCACGATCAGATAACGAATCGACTCGCTGTGCATGGGTGTGCCCTCCTGCAGCGTTTAACGTTGCTGACCAGTATAGGGGCGACCCAACAATCAAATAAGGAATAAAAAGGAATTTATTAATAACTAAATTGCATTTTCGACATCAGGTCACGTTATCCTCATCCGAGGCGATCGCCGTCACTGAAGCCAGTCGCTGAGGCGGATAAACCCGCTCCTCAGCGACTGCAATCGACACCAGGTTTGTTTTACCAATTAGCGAGAATGATGCATAGACTGCTCTGAGCCAATGGAGACCCCGAACTTATGATTCATCGGCATGTAATAATCTCGCGCGCTCATATAGTTGGCACCATAGTCCTTGGGAAGTAAAAGACAAGCGTTCAACAGTTCTGTCACCTCATCAACTACCGCGAAAAACCCATACTCCTTTTGTGCCAATACATCCCCAAACATTTTCGGCCCGGTGATTTCAAAAATTTTCTTCTCGTATTCTTTATAAGCCTGCTGTTCGGCGGCTGTCGAACTGTCACTCAGGAAAGCACGATTACTTTTCAACCACTCCTCATTGGCCTTATAGCGCTCATAGGCCTCTTCCAGGATCTCATCCAGCAAAGGATTATCGGCATGACTGGCGAAATTACTGGTATTGAAACCACTGAAGTCCGCTGGTTCATAAGTCACTGGCGAATTCATCAGAATATCGTTCGGTGTGGCTTTCAACGTGACGTTTCCCACATTGAAAGTCAGTGTATCGTCCGCATCCAGATATATTCCACCGTACTTCTTAAGCAATGCAACGCGCATCACATCCGATGAGGCCGCTAGATTTTGCCCTTGGCCGGCACGAAAGTACTGATACATTTCCCCATACTTGCCAGCCTTCAGCTCCCTGAAAGCCTCATCTGCTTGCAAATCATGCACTTCCAGACCGCCTACTTTGTGATCCAATGCAGACTTTATCTTTTGAAAAACACTCGCATTATTGGCATCTACATGAACGATCGACTTATAGCCCGGACTTTTCCTGGAGTTCTCAACAATATTGTTGAGCAAGTTCTCTGGCATCTCATTGCCAGCCCAAAAATAGTGGATAACCTTGGGCACCTCAGTGGCGCCGGAGGGTAACGATGGCAGGTTCGGTAACTTCAGTGTTTTATTTATCATTGAAGCCGGTGCATTTTTATTCCCTTCGATCGCTTCAGCTTTTGTACCACTCATCCAGTTTTCTTGGCCTTTACGCCAATAAAACACGTCATTCACTCGACCGTTTTCGCTGACCCCACGCCATAGGCGGGCCTCTACGTCATACGTCACTTTAGTGCCGTATCGATCGACGAAAATCATGTAGTCTTTCGAGACCATTTGATGGACATCGTCCATGGGGACTGTGAACGCCTCATGGAGTTTCGGGGGCGAAACAGGGCTCATCGGATAACCAATCTGCCCATTGATTCGCCGTGGCGGATTGAAGAACGGGCGCCCTTGTTCAGTCACTTGAGTAGAGGCCTGGGCTGTAGCATCCGCTCCGGCTGCGACGCCCCCGCTGGCAAACCTTTCTGTTATCACTTTCGCCAGCGGCGCACCCGCATGAGTGGCTAACGGCGGCGCAGCGTTCAATACCCCAAAAACAATTCGGTCCGCACCGGTCGCTTTTCCTTTGATGGCATCATCAATACCAATACCGGCCTCGGCGCCCCCGGCTGCCAGGAAGAAAACATCCAGGCCTATTGCGACTTCCGGCATGACCAGGGCCAGGGGCGTCATGAACATGGCGACTTTGGTGGCCTCTTCCACCCCTTGCAGCACTTTGTTCTTGGTGTAGTCCCCATCACTGACGATCGCATTATCCGCGTCCGAATAAGACCGGGCCTTTTGTCGAACCTTGACTGCTTCAAAAGGGTCGCCCTGCAGCTGATCCACTGTGATAAACCGATCCGGCACCCAGCCGTTGAGCCCTTTAAGGAAAGCATTACCCGACGCCTGCGCGTCGGACCAATTCCCCATCCCTTCCAGAGACTGACGTACACCGTCTGAAAACGACTTGTCAGCTTGATCCTTGAGAGAAAAGTGCGTCAGCAGCGATTCGCGCTTAACGGGGTCTGACGCCTGCCCCGCCAGCCACGTTTTCATTTGCTGCGGATTATCGAACCGATGAATGGGTGAGGAATTGCCAGGGATGTATAGCAACGTCAGCTGGGTTTTCCGATCGGTCACACATATCAAGTCGGTCGACTGCAGGCTATTGATGCTCAGCAATCCGATGTCCAGATTCGGATCCTTGACGGCAGGCTTGGTAAAATCCTGAACCGTCAGCTCGGACCAATCCTTTTGCGCAACCGCCCCCAACGCACGCTGAGCGAGTGCCGCCTCAACCGGTCCAAGTGTTCCTTCCAGACGCTGTAGATTGATCGCTTTAACAAAGGATATTTTACTCAACGATGCATACGAGGCGCTGTGTTTGTCCCAGAATCCATCAAGCGTATTCTTGTAAAGTTGGGTGCGGTCTGTATCCCAGACCAAGGCTTTGAAATCTTCAACCGGAATGGGCAACTCAGTGGCCGCACTGTAGAGCGCAGAGCCCGGAGAACTCGGTTCCTGGTAAATAGCTTGGCGACTGCTTGCTTCCTGCACCCAGCCGTCAATTTTGTTGTAAACATACACTGCCGGCGAAAAATACTTGGCGATTTTTCGAAACCAGCCCTCATTATCTTCAATCGTAACATCTTGCCTGTTTTTCAAAGCCGCTTGGGTCAGCGTTATTTTTTCCACAACATCCTTTTCGTCATCGCCATTATCCTTAAACGTCACCAGATACGTTTTATCAGGATCAACTTCAATGCCCCACTGTTGTTTTATCTTCGCGGACAAAATAGTGGCAATCTCTTTTTCAGGAGACATAAAATCAGACGCATGCGTACTGATATAAGCATCTATTACAGGATTTGGCTTCAATACCTTGGGTTCGGCATTGGGTGCGTTAATATGCTGATAACCGGCGCGATTCAAAGATGAACTTTGCCCTAGCGGATGCCGTGGGCCAGGCCTATCGGACGGCCCAGAAAAAGCGACAGGTTTTTTTTCATCGGGCTGAGAAACCGGTTGTTGCGGGCTGACGAATGTATCTACCAAACGAATCGGAAAACGTACCATTCTATAACCTCTCCATTTATCGAAACTTTCCATGCGCCAGCCAGAATAATCATACGGTCATGAATTGCACGCTCAGAAACATTCAAAAACGTGTGAATTCTTTTCCTTTACTAACGCTATACCCTTCCAATAAAAAAGGGCCGCACCCTGCCAAGGAAACGGCCCAAAAACGTGTCGCGGCTCTTTGAAACTAACGTGCAGTAATCACCGACAATTTGGTAATGCCTGCGCGCTCGATCGACGCCATGGCTCGCGCCACTTCGCCGTAGTTCACTCCATTATCGGCCTGCAGTTGCACCCGCACGTCGGGGTCCTTGGCCTTGGCCGCCTGCAGGTTGAATTCCAACAGGTCCGGCTGGATTTCGTCCTTGTTGATAAACAATTTGCCGGCGCCGTCGATGCTCACCACCAATGGATCCTTCTGCTCAACCGGTGCCACGGCCTGGGTCTTGGGCAGGTTGATCGGGATGGAGTTGGTCAATAGCGGCGCGGTGACGATAAACACCACGAGCAGCACCAGCATCACATCCACCAGCGGCGTGACATTGATCTCGCTCAGCACCTCATCGCTGTCTTGCGTGGAGAAGGCCATTCAGGATGCCTCCTTCACTTTCTGCGGGCTGCCGGTGCTGGCCTTGGCCAACGTCGGGTGCAGCAGCACGCGGAACGCGTTTTTCTGCGCCAGGCTGTAGAAGTCGTGGGCAAAGTCATCCAGGTCTGCCGCCGTCAGCTTCAGGCGACGCAGGAAGTAGTTGTAAACCAGCACCGCAGGCACCGCGACGGCGATCCCCACGCCGGTCGCCACCAGTGCCGCGCCGATGGGCCCCGCCACGGTTTCCAGGCTGGCGGACCCGGCAGCACTGATCCCCTTCAGCGCTTCCATGATCCCCCACACGGTGCCAAACAGGCCGATAAACGGCGAGGTGCTGCCGATACTGGCGACCACAGCCAGGCCGGTTTCCAGGGAGCGACGCTCACGCACGATTTGCTGGCGCAGGGCGCGTTCGAGGCGGTCCTGGTGATTGATCGCCTGGCTCAAATCCGCAGCGTGGGTGGTATCGCCCACCTGGATCGCGGCATAGCCGGCCTGGGCTACACGGGCGGCAGCGCCAGGCTGGGTTTCGGCGAGTTCGGCGGCCGAGTCGAGGCTCGATGCCGCCCAGAACTGTTTGTGAAACTTGCGATCCTGGGCCTTGAGGCGACCGAACTGCACGCCCTTGAGCAAGGCCAGGCCCCAGGTGGCGACCGAAAAGGCCACCAGCAGCCAGATCACCGCGCTTTCGATGGATTCAAGTGGAGATGCCAATGCCATGATGTTTTCCCTCTGCGCCGCTGAATAATTAATGAATCTTGAAATCGATGGGCACGCTCACCCAGCCGTTCTGGGCCACATCGCCCTGTTTGGCAGGTACGAAACTCCAGCGTTTCACCGCTGCCAATGCCGCGTCATCCAACTGCTGGCGACCACTGCTTTTTTGCACCTGGATCTCACCCGGTTTACCACTGGCCAGCACCTGCACCCGCAGCAACACCGTACCTTCCCAACCGCGACGCTGAGCCAGTGACGGGTATTCCGGCGCCGGGTTCTTCAGGTACGCGGCGTTGGCCGAAGCAGGCGTCACCGGCGCTGGCGCCGCGGGTGCGGGCGGTGCAGGTGGCGCTGGAGGCGGTGGTGCAGGTGGCTGCTCGACGGCCTTGGGGGCCGGCTTAGGCTCAGGTTTAGGCACGGGCTTGGGCTTGGGCTTGGTTTTCGCAATGGGTTTGGGCGGCGCCGGCTTGGCCGCCAACTCATCCACCACCGACGGCGGTGGTTCGACCACAGGCGGAGGCGGTGGCGGTACAGGCGGTGGCGGTTCAACCACCGGCGGCGCCGGCTGGGAAAATTCGATGGTCATCGGTGGAATTTCCGGCGGCACAATCGGCAGCACCGGCGTGGGTTTCTGGCTCACCCAATAGATCACTGCACCGTGCAGCGCCAACACCAGCAACCCGAGCAAAACCCCCTCGCGGCGGCTGGAAAAACGCTTCGGGGTCTTCTGCAGGCGCAATTGCCCCAACGGCGCGTGATGCGGCCGGCCAAGGTCAACCAACTCACCACTCGGTGCCGGGCGCCACTGCGCCTCGGGTGCACTGGCGGCGGTCTGGACATTGCCCATTGATTCACTCCCTGCGGTTCTGAAAAACCGACGGGGCCTGCGTGAAGGCCCGTCGAGGGCTGAATCATCGGTGCCAGACACTTATCTCTTAAAGTAATCTTTAAAGTTATACATAGAACAAAAACACATAAACAAAACAGCCGATCACACCAAAGCCACGGGGCCCGTGGCCTGGCTTCAAGCCGTTGTCTTTCAATGCCTTAAAGGCATACAAAATATTCGGCAAAGGTATGGGCTCAGTGCGGGTTTCCACTGCACAAGGCCAGCAATTCACCCAGCAAACTCTGGCCCGCTGCGCCCAAACCACTGCGGCCATACAGGGCCAATCGCACGCCATGAACAGGTGGCAAGCCACTCTCTGGGCCGAGTATGCGATGGCCCGGTTGCAATACCCGTTCTGGCAATAAACTGATGCCCAAGCCTGCCGCCACCGCCGAGCACACACTGGCCAGGCTGGCGCTGGAATAGCCGATGCGCCAACGCCAGCCGGCCCGTTCCAGATGGTGCAGCATGTCGTTGCGATACAGGCCGCCCACGGGGAAAGCCACCAGCGGCAGCGGGTCGCGGCCCAGGGCCGGGGTGCTCAGGCTGTCGACCCAATACAAGGGCTCGGGCCACGACGCCACGCAGTCGTCGCTGTCGCCCATCTGCTTGACCAGCAACACATCGAACTC
The DNA here is from genome assembly GCF_059419065.1 of Pseudomonas sp. GW821-FHT07B01. Taxonomy (NCBI): domain Bacteria; kingdom Pseudomonadati; phylum Pseudomonadota; class Gammaproteobacteria; order Pseudomonadales; family Pseudomonadaceae; genus Pseudomonas; species Pseudomonas sp. GW821-FHT07B01. The sequence goes on from NZ_JBWKRA010000029.1 coordinate 44,339, forward strand.
ACCGCCCCGGTACTGGCGCTGCAATTCGGGGCCAAGGCCACTGGTGACTTCCAGCCGCACCCGTGGGTACGCCACCACAAACGCCGAAAGCAGCGGCATCAGGCGCTCGGCGGCAAAGTCCTCCGGCACGCCGAGACGCAACACGCCGTCGCTTTGCTGGTTGATCAGCACATCGGCGGCTTCTTCGTGCAGCGCGAGGATGCGGCGCGCATACGCGAGCAGGCGCTCACCCTCGGCGGTGGCCACTACCCGGCGCTGGTCGCGGTCGAGTAACTGACACGCCACTGCGTCTTCCAGGCGGCGGATCTGTTGGCTGACGGTGGACTGGGTCAAGTGCAGGCGCTCGGCGGCGCGGGTGAAATTGCCGCAGTCCACCACGGCGACAAAGCTGCGCAACAACACGGGATCGAGCAACGTCATCACCATTGTGTTTGCCACTGATTGGCATGTTTATATTTAATTTCAGAATACCTTGCTGGCTGCCCATACTTCACACCTTTCATCGCATCCGGGGGCCTTGTATGACCAACGATCAAGCACACCTGCAACGCGCTATTGCCTTGGCCCGTGCCAACGTCACCCAAGGCGGCCGCCCCTTCGGTGCGGTGCTGACGCGCAACGATGAGATGTTGGTGGAAGCCGTGAATGAGATCCACCTGACCCAGGACCCCACCGCCCACGCCGAGCTGCTGGCAATTCGCGCAGCGAGCCGGCAGCTGGGTGCACGCCTGGAAGGGTGCGTGATCTACGCCAGCGGCCAGCCTTGCCCGATGTGCCTGAGTGCCATGTACCTGTGCGGCGTCGAGCGCGTAGTGTTTGCCGCCAGCAACGAAATGGCCGAGCCGTTCGGCCTGTCGACGGCAGCCATCAGCCAGCAGGTTGGCTTGCCCATCGACGCGCAATGCCTGCCCATTCAGCACCTGCCCGATGCCGCAATGACTGCGCTGTATCACCAGTGGAAAACCCTGCATGACCCTGAATAAATCCCTCGCCGGCTGGGGCCTGCTGGTGGTGCTCGGCCTGAATCTGCGCCCGATCCTCAGTTCCATCAGCCCACTGCTCGGCGAGATTCGCCAGGCCACCGGCCTGAGCTTTCAGAGCAGCGCCCTGCTCACCAGCCTGCCGGTGATCTGCATGGGGTTGGTGGCACTGGTGGGCGTGCGCGTGGAGGCGCGCTTGGGCGAGCGTCGCGGCATCGCCCTGGGCTTGTTGATGATTTTGCTGGCGTGCCTGGCGCGCTGGCTGATGGGCCAGGCTTCGGCACTGCTGGTTACCGCGCTGCTCGGCGGTGCGGGCGTGGCGCTGATCCAGGCGCTGGTGCCGGCGATGATCAAGCGCGAATTCCGTCACCGCGTGCCGGCGGCGATGGGCGTGTATTCGGCCTCGCTCATGGCCGGTGGCGGCCTGGCGGCGTTGCTCAGTCCGGTGGTGGCCACGCATTTCCAGCAATGGCAAGCAGGCCTGGGTGTGTGGCTCTTGCCGGCGCTGGGGGCGTTGTTGCTGTGGGCCTGGCTGCCGCTGGGCGCGGCACGAAACCCACAGCAGGCGCCTGCGTTCAAAGGGTTGCGTAACCGCCGCGCCTGGCTGCTGGCGCTGTATTTCGGCCTGGTCAACTGCGGCTACATGAGCATGGTCGCGTGGCTGCCCGCCTACTATCAGCAACTGGGTTGGGGCGTGCTGCCCAGCGGGTCATTGCTGGCGTTCATGACGATTTTTCAGGTGACGGCCGCTCTGTTGATGCCAGTGCTGGCGCAACGCGGTATCGACCGCCGCCCATTGCTCAGCATCAGCCTGCTGGCGCAAACCATCGGTTATTTGGGCCTGATCATTGCGCCGCAGGAATATCCCCACCTGTGGGTGGCCTTGTGCGGCTTCGGGTTAGGGGCGTGCTTTGCCCTGAGCTTGCTGCTGACCCTCGACCACCATCGCGACCCACGCCAAGCCGGGCAACTGGCGGCGTTCGTGCAAGGCGTGGGCTTTTTGATCAATGCGATTTCGCCGTGGCTGACCGGCTGGCTGCGCGAGCTTACCGGCAACTTTGTCAGTGCCTGGGTGGTGCTGACGGTGACGGTGGTGGCGATGCTGCTGGTGACGCGGGTGTTCAGCCCGGCCACCTATCGCACCGACCTAGAAGTCGTAGCGCCCAGTCACGCCTAGGGTGCGCGGCGTGCCCAACAGGCCCTCGTAACCGCCGTTACCACCGGTCCACAGGGTGGTGTAGTAGGTTTTGTCGAAGGCGTTTTTCAGCCACAGCGACACATCCCACTGCCCTTGGTCATAGTCGCCGCGCAAACCGGTAGACAGGTTGACCACCGCATACGCCGGGATCTGCCCGTAGTCGGAATCTTCCACCGTGCCCACCGCCTTGGAACGGAACGCGTAACTGGCGGTAACATAGGGTTCGAAGCCGTTCGCCAGGTTCCACTTGTACTCGCCGTTGGCGTTGGCGATCCACTTGGAGGCGCCCACTACCTGATGGCCGCTCAGGTCGCAGGACGCCGGCGCACCGGGACGCAGGCTGGTTTCCGGCGGGCACGGCGCGTCCTTGTAAGACAAGTACGTCACGTCATTGAAGGAGCCGTTGATGTTCAGGGTCAGGCCCTTGATCGGCACCAAGGTGCTTTCCACCTCCACGCCTCGCGAGCGTACCGAGCCGGCGTTGGTCAGGTACTGAACGCGGTTATCCTGGTCGTAGGCGTTGGTCTGGTAGCCGTTGACCTGGGTCCAGAACAGGTTGGCATTGAGCTGCAGGCGGCGGTCCCACAGCGTGCTCTTGAAGCCTAGCTCGGCGTTGTTGGCGCGCTCGGTGCCGATCAGCAACGAGTCGGCTCCGGCCGTCGGCGCAGACCCCACCGCCAGGTTCACACCGCCGGACTTCTCGCCATGGGACAGCGTCGCGTAGCCCAGCAGGTTTTCATTGAAGTGATAACTGAGGTTGAGCAGCCCCGACGGCGTGGCGCTGTATTGCGACAGGTCGCCCGAGTCATAGGCCCCGGTACGCCCACGCCGCGCCGTGGCAGCAGCCCCGCTGACCGCCGCGCCACCGACGGGCGCATTGCGCGTGACCCAGGCGCTTTTCTCTTCGTAGGTGCCACGCAGGCCGGCGGTGAAATCCAGGCGTTCGGTCAGGTGCCAGGTGCCTTGGGCGAACAGCGCGAAGCTGTCGGTGCGGATATGCCCGTTGCCCACACTGCTCACGTTGCTCAACGCACCGGCAGGTGTGCCGTTCCAGATATCGGCCTTGGGCCCGTAGTAGGCAAAGGATTTGTTATCCAGGTCGGAGCCGAAGTAGTAGGCGCCCAGCACGTAATCGAAGAAACCACCGCTGGGCGACGCCAGGCGAAATTCCTGGGACCACTGCTTATCTTCCACCGAAACCCCGGCGTTATACGACGCCGGTACGTTGAGGCCGTCATCGTTGCGCGGGGTGAAATTCCACCAGCGATAAGCACTCACCGAGGTCAGGGTGAAGTCGCTGGGCAGCGTCCAATTGGCTTCCAGCGACGTACCGCCCTGGAACACCGTGACGTGCTGGTCGTTGTCCAGGTTGACCTTGCGATGGGTGCCGTCCACCAAGGTTGCGCCCGCCACGTTGGCCCGGGATTGATACAGATTGGTGCCATTGATGGTCGGGCCGGTGCTGTACAGCACGCGGGTGCCGGCGCTGGAATCCTCTTCGTTGTAGTCACCGATCCAGCGCAGGTTGAACGCTTCGTTGGGCTTGTACAGCAGTTGCCCGCGAAAGCCTTGGCGCGAACCACCGTTAAGATCATGGCCGTCGTACTCGTTCTTGATATCGCCGTCGCTGCGCGTGCGATAGGCCGAGAAACGCCCTGCCAAGTCCTCGGTGAGCGGGCCGGAAATCGTGCCCTTGGTCTGGAAATAACCGTCCTCCCCCAGGGAGGTTTCGATGCTGCGCTCGGGAGTAAAACTCGGCGCGCGCGTACTGATATTGATCACACCAGCGGTGGTGTTCTTGCCGAACAACGTGCCCTGGGGGCCGCGTAAAACCTCAAGCTGCTCAATGTCCATCAGGTCGAACACCGCCATGCCCGGGCGCCCGAGGTAGACGTTGTCGATATACAGCCCCACGCTGCCTTCCAGGCCATCGCTGGCCGGGTTGTTGCCCAGGCCGCGGATCGACACGCTGGACTGGCGCGCATGCATATAGGCGACGTTGACGCTGGGCACCAGTTGCTGCAAATCCTGGATGCGGTACACCCGCTGGGTTTCCAGGGCCTGGCCACCGAGCACGCTCATGGGCGTCGGCACGGCCTGGGCACTTTCGGTACGCCGCCGGGCAGTGACCGTGACAGTTTCCAGTTGGCCACTGGCGCTTTCGCCCTTGCCGGCAGGCGCGGGTGTTTCAGCGGCCTGGGCCGGCGACCAACTGCTGCTACCGGCCACTAGAACGGCCAGGGGCAAGGACTTGAACAGACTCATAAGCGGCTCCAAAACCCCGGAATACTCGTCGCCTCATATTCCTAAAGGTTATTTATTTATGTTTTTACGAACATTTACTGCATAAGAGATAGCCTTTATAAGGAGTCGACCTAATGCATAGCCAATGCATTTCCCGGATATTTTTGATGTGAAAAATGCATATCGACCTGCGCCAGCTTCGCCACTTCATCGCGCTCGCCGAACAGCGCAGTTTCGTCGCGGCAGCAACGGCGGTGAACCTGTCGCAGTCGGCGTTCAGCCGCAGCATCCAGGCCCTGGAACACAGTGCCGGCTGCCAACTGGTCGACCGTGGCCGCAAAGACCTGGCGCCCACCAAGCAAGGCCAGGTGCTGCTCGAGCATGCACGGCGCCTGGTCAGCGGCGCACAACAACTGGCCAATGAAATCAGCCAGTTCAACGGCCTGGAAGCCGGTGAACTGCGTTTCGGTTGCGGCCCCGCGCCGGCAGCTGGGTTAGTCCCACGTGCCATCGGCAGTTTTATCGGGCGCTACCCCAAGGCCCGCGTGCAGTTCCAAGTGGATGACTGGCAAAGCCTGGGCAAGCGGCTGCTCAGCGAAGAGTTCGAATTCTTCGTCGCCGACACCCGCCACTTCGAAGCCAACCCCGACTACCACACCCACCGCCTGCGCCCGCGCCGTTGGCACTTCTGCTGCCGCGCCGGGCATCCCCTGGCCGCGCGCAACAGCGTCAGCGCCGCCGAACTGATGAGCTACCCGCTGGCAGTGACCATCCGCCCGCCGAACCTGCGCAAAGTCATCGTCGACCTCAGCGGCCGGCCGGATTACCAGCCCAATGTGGAATGCGAAAACGGTTACAGCCTGATGGGCGTGGTACTGCGCTCGGACGCCATTGGCATCGTCAGCGCCAACAGCGATGTGCTGCACATGGCGCGGGGCGAGTTGGTGTGTTTGCAGATTGAGGGATTGGACGAAAACCTGGAGGAGCGCTACACCCGCTACGGGATCGTCAGCCGCGCAGGGTATCGGTTGTCGCCGCTGGCGCAGGCGATGATTGAGCAGATCAAGGAGATTGATGAGAGAGACGAGGATGCTTATGCGTTGGAAAATATTGCGGTCTGACTAAGCAGTGAACAGCGGCCCGCAACGTCAGTGAAGTCATCGTTAGATAACAAAGATCACATACAAGAGGGTCTACCTTTTGACTCGCACGAGGAAGCGCGTTTGATGGACTGTATTTTTTGCAGCATTGCCCGCCGTACTGCACCCTGCCACCTCCTATGGGAAGACCAGACCCACATGGCCTTTCTCTCCATATTTCCCAACACCCCGGGGTTCAGTGTCGTTATCCCCAAAACCCATCACGGCAGCTATGCGTTTGCCGAACCGGACGCCGTGCTGTGTGACTTGGTCATCGCAGCCAAAAAGACGGCGAAGCTTTTGGACAAAGCACTAAAAGGTGTGGCTAGAACGGGCATGATTCTGGAGGGTTATGGCGTCGATCATCTGCACGCCAAATTATTCCCGATGCACGGGACCGGGGAAGATAGCGCCTTCAAAAAAATCAGTTCGACCCAGGACAAATATTTTGAGCGTTATGAAGGCTATGTCTCCTCCCATGACGCGGCCAGGGCAGATGATAAAGCGCTGGCAGGACTGGCCGCTCACATCAGGTCCTTCGCCGGGTAAGCCTGCTCCCACCATTTGATCGCGGGGTGCCAGGTAGATATGGGTCTGCTGTCAGGCCGTCATCGCAGGCAAGCCAGCTCCCACAGGGGAATGCATTTCAACTGTGGGAGCTGGCTTGCCTGCGATGACGCCAGCAGCCACACCCATGCACTCAATGCATAGAACCCAGTCCCCAAATGCACTTGCCAGAGCGCCCCTCGAACGGCGAAAAAACCCACCTGTCCTCCGTTCGGTAAATTCCTATGTCTGACCCCAAACCCGTGCGCAACGTGCTCTACATCATGTGCGACCAACTGCGCCGCGACTACCTTTCCTGCTACGGCCATGCCCATTTGCACACGCCGAATATCGACCGCCTGGCCGACGCTGGCGTGCGTTTCAGTCGGGCCTATACACAGGGCACCATCTGCGGTCCGTCGCGTATGTCGGCCTACACCGGGCGCTATGTCAGCAGCCATCAGGTGGCGTGGAACGCCGTGCCGTTGCCGCTCGAAGAGCTGACGATCGGCGACTACCTGCGCCCCCACGGCATCCGCACCGCCCTGGTGGGCAAGACCCACGCCACGCCGAACCTTGAGGCCTTGCAGCGCCTGCAGATAGACCCCGACAGTGCCCAGGCCGAGCCGCTCAATGAGGTCGGTTTCGATGCGTACCTGCGTCACGACGGCATCTACCCCGACAGCCCGCTGTTCGAGGATAAGCGCGAGTCCGCGCCCTACACCCAATACTTGCGTGATCACGGCTACCACGGCAGCAACCCTTGGCACGAATGGGCCAACGCCGCCGAAGGTGAGAACGGCGAAGTGCTCAGCGGCTGGCATATGCGCAACGCCGGCAAACCCGCACGGGTGGCCGAAGAACATTCGGAGACCGTCTACACCACCGACCGCGCCATCGACTTTATCGACGAACAAGGTGAACAGCCCTGGTGCCTGCACCTGTCGTATATCAAGCCGCACTGGCCCTACATCGCGCCGGCGCCTTATCACGCGCTGTACGGTACCGAGCATGTGCAGGCGCCGATTCAACCTGAACACACCAGCGATCACCCGGTGTACCAGGCATTTCGCCAACACCAGGAGAGCCAGAATTTCTCCCGTGACGAGGTGCGCCTCACGGTGATTCCGACCTACATGGGCCTGATCAAACAGATTGACGATCAACTCGGGCGGCTGTTCGACTTTCTGCAAAGCGCTGGCCGCTGGGACGACACGCTGATCGTGTTTACCAGCGACCACGGCGACTTCCTGGGCGATCACTTCCTTGGCGAAAAAGAGTTTTTGCTGGAGCCTGCGGTGGGCATTCCGTTGATCGTGCGCGACCCGCGTGCCAGCGCCGATGTCAGCCGCGGCACCCTAGACGAGCGCCTGGTGGAAACCATCGACGCCCTGCCCACCTTCCTCGACGCCTTGGGCTTACCCGCCGCCGACCATCGCCTGGAAGGTCGCTCATTGATTCCATTGCTGCAGGGCGAGCAACCCACTTGGCGCCGCTATGCCATTGCCGAATACGACTACGCCTTCCAGGCCCCGGCTCGCGAGCGTCTGGAGCAACCCATCGACCGTTGCCGCATGACCATGGTGCGCAGCGAGCGCTGGAAGTACCTGGCGTACGACGGCTTTCGCCCGCAACTGTTCGACCTGGAAAACGACCCGCAAGAACTGCACGACCTGGGCAGCGATCCCGCCTATGCAGAGGTGCGCGAGACGCACTTGGGTTATCTGTTCGACTGGTTGCGCGGGTTGAAGCGGCGTACCACCATCAGCCACACGGAGGTTGAGGTGCGCGGGCAATGGTTTCGTTATGGTGAGCCAGAGGCAGAGAAAGTGGTGAAGATCGGAGTCTGGTAAACACCACAAATCCAAATGTGGGAGCAAGCCCGCTCCCACATTTTTAATCCTCCCCCGGCTTAAAGACCTTTAGTGGTTTTGCTTGATTGCCCTTGCACTCCCACCGGCACATCGCCCTTGAGCGTAACCCGGCGCACGATGCGCTCCTGGGTGCCGTAGTCATCCACCGCGTAATGCTGGGTGGCGCGGTTATCCCAGATCGCCACGTCACCGGTGTTCCAGCGCCAGCGCACGGTGTTTTCCAGGCGGGTGACGTGGCCTTGCAGCAGGTTGAACAACTGCGCCGACTCTGCCTGGGAGTAGCCTTTCAGGCGTTTGACGAAGTGCCCCAACAGCAGGGTGTTCTCACCGCTGACCGGATGCACGCGCACCACCGGGTGTTCGGTTTCATACACCGTGGAAGTGAACACTTTGCGGTATTCCTCCAGCTTCTCCACCGCCACATCCGGCTTGCGTGCGGCGTAGTCGTATTCGTTGCTGTGCACCGCCCACAGGTGATCAGCCAGTGCGCGCAGTTCCACGCTGAGGTCGTTGTAGGCAGCGGCTGTGTTGGCCCATACGGTGTCGCCGCCGGACACAGGCGCCAGCACCGAACGCAGGATCGAGGCCTTAGGGTAGGCATCGACGAAGGTCACGTCGGTGTGCCAGGAATTGGCGCGCTGTCCACGGGTGCCATCCAACTCCATCAAGAACCGCGTGCCGTCCCGCACCGGCACCGTCGGGTGGGCAATCGGCTCGCCGAGCAGGTGAGCAAAGGCTTCCTGGCTCTGATCATCGAGGTGGGTCTGCTCGCGAAAGAAAATCACCTTGTACTGCACCAGCGCCTGCTGGATGGCCTCGACGGTGGCGGCATCCAGCTCACCGGACAGTTTGATGCCACGGATTTCGGCGCCGATCCGCCCGGCTACCGGGTGAATATCGAGTGCGTGGGCGATGGGTTGAACGGCTAATGCGGCGTTGCTCATTGTGATGACCCTCATGTGCCTGCGAAACGGTGGGGGGACGCTTCCAGCAACGCTCTATCCATATGCAATTTAGGTCTAGCAAATGAATGAATGCTTCGTTGACGGAATAAGAGCTTGCATTTAAAACCTCAGCTTGCTCGGTCGCAAATGCCTTCGACCTATTTTTAAAATGCCGGGAAAGCATATGGATCTTCGCCAACTGCGCTACTTCATCGCCCTCAACGAACACCGCAGTTTCGTGCGTGCCGCGGACGCCATGGGCATCACCCAACCAGCGTTCAGCCGCAGCATCCAGGGGCTGGAACAGGAGTTCGGTTGCGTGTTGGTAGACCGTGGCCACAAGGACTTGCGCCCCACGCCGGAAGGCCAGGTGGTGTTGCAGCACGCCCTGAGCCTGGTGCATGGCGCAGCGCTGCTGAGCAGTGAAGTGACGCGCATGACCAAGCTCGACGCCGGCGACCTGCGCTTCGGCTGCGGCCCGGCGCCAGCCGTGAAACTGGTGCCGGATGCGGTGGCGCGGTTTATCAACGCCCACCCGAAAATCCGTACTACGTTTCAGGTGGATAACTGGGAAACCCTCAGCCGCCGCCTGAGCCGTGAAGAGATCGAATTCTTTATCGCCGACATCCGCCAGTTCGAGGCCGACCCGAATTTCCAGACCCGCGCACTCACCCCCAAACGCGGGGTGTTTTTCTGCCGCCCTGGGCATCCTTTGCTGGCCAAGGACAGCCTGTCCACCAACGATATGTTCGATTACCCGCTGGCGGCGCCGCTGATCTCCCAAGGCATTCGCAAACTGCTGGCGAACCTGAGTGGGCGCATGGATTTCTCCCCGAGCATCCAGACCGAGCACTTCCCGGCACTGGTGAGCATCGTGCTGCAAACCAATGCCATCGGCGTCGGCACTGAAGAAGCCTTTGCCGAGGACATTGCCAGGGGGGCGCTGGTGCTGCTGCACTGGCGCAACTTGCCGCAGCACATGGATACCCTGAGCGCACGCTGCGGGATCGTCAGCCGCACGGGGTCGCGGTTGTCGCCGGCGGCGAAGGCGATGATCGAGACCTTGGTGGAGGTGGATAGCCAGCAGGTCAGTGTGGCGGTTTGAAGGGCCTCATCGCAGGCAAGCCAGCTCCCACATTGAGCGGTGAACACGTTCAAGTGTGGGAGCTGGCTTGCCTGCGATGGCGATAGCCCAGGCACCGACAAGCTCAGAGCCCTGCCGCCACCAGCCCAGGCGCCACCCAATCACTCACCTGAAACGACTTGCGAATCAACTTCTCCCTGGACGCCAAGTCCACCGCATCCTGCAATTTGCCCAGGAACACCGGGTCTAGGGTCGAGGGGAAAACTTCGCTGAGTTTCTGGTCTTTCAAATCATTGGTGAGGATCACCGGGGGGTAACTGGCCAGCCCTGATACCAGCGCTATGTACGCCTGTTTGTTGTTGTCATCGGTCAACCACTGCACCGCTTGCTGCTGGGCCTTGAGCAACGTGGCCACGGCGTCTGGGTGTTCATCGACGAATTTGGAGCTGCCCACCAGCACGGCCTGGATGCTGCCGGCATCGCCCAGGTCTTTGGTGGTCAGCGGTATTTCTGCCAAACCTTTGGCCTGCAACGCGGTCAGGGTGGAACCGCCCCAGGTGGCGTCAATCTGCTTGGCGGCCAGGGCGGCAGCGGCCGCGTTGAAGTCCAGGTTGATCACCTTCAGGTCCTTCTCGCTCAAGCCCTGGCTGGCCAATGCGCTGTCGAACGACAACTGGCTGGCCGTGCCTCGGAACACCGCCACGCGCTTGCCCTTGAGGTCTTGCAGGGTCTTGATGCCGGAGCCCGGCACCACGCCGAGGTAGTGTTTCACTCCCCGTGCAGAGGCGCTGAGCAGCCGCGTATCCAGGCCATTGGAACGGCCGATGATCGCTGCCAAGTCGCCCAGATAGGCCAGGTCCACCTGGCCGTTGGCGAACGCTTCATTGATCACCGGGCCGGCGCCCTTGAAGTAATTCCACTGGATCTTGATGCCTTGGTCGGCAAAGGCTTTTTCAAAGATCTGCTGTTCACGCAACACGTCGGTGATGCCACCGCCGCTGTGCTGGCTGCCGGCACTGAGGTCGGGCACTGCGATGCGGATTTCCTTGAGGTCGGCGGCATGCACCAACCCGGCCAGGGCGGTGCCGGCGAACAGGCTGATCAGACGTTTAAAGGGCAGTTTCATAAGCGCAGCTCCTGGTGGGCGACGGTCGCCTGGGGAGCAAAAAGTAGGCACAGACTGAACAAAACTTTAAATACTATAAATCCACAATTTAATAGCTTTTAGAAATATGCAAGCTAACCCGCAGCCTCCAGAGGCATATGCATAAACAGCATCAAAAATATTCTTCGAATGCATTGGATGCGTGGCGGCGTGAGGCTTTAAATGACTTTTCTTATCTCACAATCATCTTGATCGCGCTTTTGTAAGATCGAAATCACATAACGCATTCGGAGGTCTTCCATGGCCCGAATTTCACTTCTTAGCCTGCCGCTGGCGGCCCCGCCCAAAGGCATCGCGCCGCGCTGGCCGCAGCTGGGCCAGCGTCTATTGCCGTGGCTGCTGCCGCTCACGCTGTTTGCCTTATGGTGGCTGGCCAGCCGCAATCATTGGATGAGCGAGCAGATTCTGCCCACTCCCGCCCTGGTGTGGAGCAGCGCGGTGGAATTGGCCGGCGGCGAGTTATGGAGCCATCTGGCCATCAGCTTGCAGCGCTTGTTCTGGGGCCTGCTGGCCGGTGTCAGTGCCGGCGCGATACTGGGCGCGTTCCTGGGGTTCAGTGAGCGCGCCGAGCGCTTGGTGTTCCCGACGTTCAGCGCGCTGGCGCAAGTGCCGACCCTCGCCTGGATCCCGCTGTTCATGGTGCTTTTCGGCATTGGCGAAACCCTCAAGCTGGTGGTGCTGGTCAAGGCCATCGTGGTGCCCGTGACCCTGCATACCCTGGTAGGCGTTCGCGACGCCCAGCCCAACCTGCGCGAAGCCGCCCGTGTACTGCGCCTGCCTGGCCACTTGCTGATCCGCCGTCTGGTCCTGCCCGCCGCACTGCCTGCGTTCATGGCCGGTGTACGCCTGGCCCTGGCGGCGGGCTGGACCTCCCTGCTGGCCGTGGAGCTGCTGGCCTCCAGCGAAGGCATCGGTTACCTGATGGTGTGGGCGCGCCAGTTGTTCATGCTCGATATCGTCTTCGTGTGCATCGTGGTCATTGGCGTGCTGGGTGTGGTGATGGACCGCGGCATCGGCTGGCTGGACCGCAAGTGGGTGCACTGGCCCCATCCGGCCACTGCGCAGATTCGACGCGGGCCACGCTACGAAGGCTGGCAGCGCTTGCAACCCTGGCTGTTGCCGCTGCTGCTATTGGCGTTATGGCAAGTAGCGACTCAGCAGGATTGGGTCGATCCAAACATTCTGATCAGCCCCTGGGCGGTGCTGCAAACCAGCGTGGCGGGCGTGCTGGATGGCAGCCTGACTACGGGGCTGGGCAAAAGCCTTGGCCGGGCCCTGGGCGGGTTGCTGCTGGGCGGTAGCCTGGGCTTTGCCATGGGCCTGTGGCTGGGGCTGTCGCGGCGCAGTGAGCGGCTACTTGGCCCCACTTTGTCCGCGCTGCGCCAGATCGCGATTTTCGCCTGGGTGCCGCTGCTCACCGCCTGGTTCGGCCTGGGTGAACTGGCCAAGTGGGTGTTTATCGCCCTCGCCGCCTTCTTCCCGTTGTTTATTGCCACCCAGCGCAGCGTGCTCAACTTGTCGCCCCAGCTGCGCGAAGCCGCGCAGGTGCTGCGCCTGAACCTCTGGCAACGCTTGCGCCGCCTGGTACTGCCGGGCGCCGCGTCGGGGATTTTCGCCGGCCTGCGCCTGAGCCTGATCTACGCCTGGATGGGCACCCTCGGCGCCGAATATTTCATGCCCTCAGATGGCGGCATCGGCAGCCTGATGATCGGCGCCCAACAGTTGCTGCGCATGGATTTGATCATGAGCGGCATGCTGCTGGTCGGTCTCACCGGCGCCGTTCTCAACCTGATCGGCCAACGCATCGAAACCCGTGCCACCCGCTGGAGACACGCATGAACGCACCGATTGTCAGCTTCAACCACGTGGGTAAGTCCTTCGACGTCGATGGCTTCGAACTGGAAGCCATCCGTGAATTCAACCTGGAGGTGGCCGAAGGGGAATTTGTTGCGATTGTCGGCTCCAGTGGATGCGGGAAATCCACACTGCTGCGCTTGCTGGTGGGCTTGGATACGCAGTTTCGCGGCGAGATCCAGGTCGATGGCAAAGCCGTCAGCGGTATCGGTGGCGAGCGCGGCATCGTGTTCCAGGAGCACCGCCTGTTCCCGTGGCTGACCGTGGCACAAAACATCGGCCTGGGGCTGGTCAACGAGCCCCTGAGCGAGGCCGAGCGCAACCGGCGCATCAGTGACTTTATCGAGCTGGTGGGCCTCACCGACTTCACCCGCGCCTACCCCCACCAACTCTCCGGCGGCATGGCGCAACGGGTGGCGATTGCCCGCGGCCTGGTGGCCAGCCCGCGCATCCTGTTGCTGGACGAACCCTTCGGCGCCCTGGATGCACTGACGCGCCAGCAGATGCAGGACGAACTGCTGGCGATTCGTGCCCGCGCCAGGATCACCACGGTACTGGTGACCCACGATGTGGAAGAGGCGATTTTCCTCGCCGATCGCGTGGTGGTGATGGAGCCGCGTCCGGGGCGAATCAAGCAGGTCGTCGAGATCGCCCTGCCTCATCCGCGCCAGCGCAGCAGTTTTGAATTCCACCAGCTACGCGAAGAGCTGTTGCACGAATTAACCAGCGACGACCATTACCAACCGCCAGTGCGCGAACAGATCCGTGACCTGCCATTGGCGTTCATTGCTTGCTGAAAGAAAGCTCAGTGCGCGGGTGTTCCTGGGGCTCCAGGCGATTGGCTCGCGCAAACGTGCCCAAATCATTGAAGCGCACCCCCATCTCGGCCATGACCTTGTGCGCCACCTTGGCGGTCATCTGGCGGATGTAGAACGGTTCTTTCACCACAAAGTGATGGATGCCGTGGGTACTGCCGAAGTTGAAGCAGAACGCCTGCAACGGCCACAGCCACCAAGGGTTCAGCACTTGGGTTTGCTGAATCACATTGCCCAGTTCCACATCGCCGTAGTAATGCATGTTGGAGCTGACAAAGTGCAGGCAGAAGGTGCGCAACACGTTCGGGCCGATGATCACCACCGCAGCGATATCGATCACCTGCATCACCTGCAAGGTACCGGCTGACCACTGAATGGGCGCGCCCATCAAACTGGCAATCCCATTGGCGGCATGAAAGCCCAGGAAGACGTACCACGCGCCCCAATGCAGCAAGGCCAGCGGTGCGTACACCAGCAGCACGCGCTTGAGGATGCTGAACCTGTGCGGCCAGGTCTTGGCGCGCAACAGGCGGATCAAGGCCGACATCATGTTGTCCCCCACCATCAGCAACCGTGCGATGCCCCAGGGTTCGCCATTGGTGATCGCGCGCTCTTCCATGTCGGCTTCGGTGCCCGAGACCTTGTGATGGTTGAGGTGCAGGTGCCGGCGTATCCATGGGTTGATGGTGCTTGGCCGCGCCAGCCATACCAGGCCCATCATCAGGTTGTGGGGCACGCGTTGCTTGCGAAAGTACATGCTGTGGATCAGGTCGTGTTCCAACTCATGAGTGAGCGAGGCGAAGAAAGCATTGAGCAGCAGACACACCCACCAGGCCATATGACCGCTGATATAGAGCGCTGCCGAGCCGAACATGCCCAGCAGGGCAAAGGCCAGGATGCCTGCGCCGAGCGCGTCCTGATGCAACAACCAGGGGTGCCGCTGGCGCAAGCGCACGCCTTCGGCCATCACCACCTCGCGGATATGCGCCGAACGCTGTTGTGCGTTCAACGGCTGGGGGCTTGCAGAAGTACCGTCCATGCTTCCATTCTCTTGTGAAGTGATGCCTGCATCCTGCACCCAACCCTAGCGCAGGACGCTAGCCGCGCACGCCAATCTGTTGACCCCAAGCGCCAATTGCCATGACCGAACCCACTTCCCTCGCCAGCTGGACCCGTGCCCTGCGCAAGCAGCTCGACGCCCTGGGCCTCGACAGCGCCGCGCTGTGCGCCGAGGCCGGGCTCGACCCGCAGCAGATGGACGACCCCAACGCCCGCTACCGGTTGTCGGCCACCACGCGCCTATGGGCGCTGGCGGTACAGGCCAGTGGCGACCCGGCGATTGGGCTGCGGGTGTCGCGGTTTGTCAGCCCCACCACCTTTCATGCGCTAGGTTACGCATTGGTGGCCAGCGGCAGCTTGCGCGAGGTATTCGAGCGCATCGTGCGCTATCACCAGGTGGTCAGTGATGCCCTGGACCTGGAGCTGAGCCGCCACGGCGACGTCTACCGTTTTCGCCTGCTCCAACCCCCAGGCAGCCCCGCGCCCGCGCCGGAAGCGATTGATGCCTTTGCGGCGATCTACGTACGCACCTGTCGCAACCGCCTGGGTCGCGACTATGCGCCGTTGGCCGTTTACCTGCGGCGCCCGGAACCCGCCGACCCCGAGCCGTGGCACAGGGTATTTCGCGCGCCGGTATGGTTTGCCGCCGACGAAGACCGCCTGGAATTCGCCGCCAGCGACTTCGACAGCCATCTGGACGACGCCAACCCGGAGCTGGCCGAACACAACGAAACCGTGCTCAAGCGCACCCTCGCCCAACTGCAACCGCTGACCTGGGAACGCAAGGTGCGCGCCGCCATCGAGGCGCAATTGCCAGACGGCGAGCCAAGCGCCGAACACATTGCTCAAGCGCTGCATTTGAGCCTGCGCAGCTTGCAGCGGCATCTGGCCGATGAAGGGTGTCGGTTTGACGCCCTGCTCAATGAGTGTCGGCAAAACCTGGCGTTACTGCACCTGCGCGACCCGCAGTGCTCATTGGCCGAGATCAGCCATTTGCTGGGGTTTGCCGATACCAGCAGTTTCAATCGTGCGTTCAAGCGCTGGACAGGGATGACGCCGGGGCAGTTTCGCGACGGGTTGCAGTAGGAAGGGCCTCATCGCAGGCAAGCCAGCTCCCACAGGAGAATGGGTTCACATCATGTGGGAGCTGGCTTACCTGCGATGAGGCCAGTACAACCACCACAAATCCCTGAGTTTGATTACAAACCTGTCATCCAATTGTGCGGCTTTTGTCCGCGTCCGCTGGTTACCGTGACGGCCTGCTTTCTGGAGCCCTCACTATGTACCGCACTGCCTTGTTCCTGAGCCTCGCCGTGGCCACCGTCGCCCAGGCGGCGCCACAATTACCACGCCATGCCGAGCTGGATCTGCACACCGCTCGCCAACTGGCCGACGCCAGCCTGGCCCACTGCACCGCTGCGCTGACCGTACTCGACCGCGGTGGCAACCTGTTGCTGGGCCTGCGCGCTGACGGTGTCGGCCCACACAACAGCCTCGCCAGCCAACGCAAGGCGTACACGGCGCTGTCGACAAAAACCCCGACCCGGCTGTTTGCCGAACGGGCGCGTAATAACCCCGAAGCCGCCAACCTCAACAGCTTGCCCGAGCTGCTGTTGCTCGGCGGGGGCGTGCCGCTGTTTGCCGACGCCGAACTGGTCGGTGCCCTAGGCATCGCCGGTGCCGGTGGCGCCGCGCAGGATGAAGCCTGCGCCGTACAGGCCGCCGAGCAACTGGGCTTGAAAATCACCCCTTGATTCCACTTCCCTCAAAAGGACTTCGCGATGAAAACCTTGAGCATGACCCTCGCCGCACTGAGCCTGAGCGGCCTGTGCAACCTGGCCCTGGCCGACGGCAACCCCCTGAGCGTGCACGTACTCAACCTGGAAAACGGCCTGCCAAGCGCCGGGGTCAATGTCACCCTTGAACAGCATGTGGGCGATAAATGGCAGTCGCTGTCTGAAGGTGTGACCAACCAGCAAGGCCGCATCGCCGAGCTGTTCCCGGCCAACCGCAGCATGCAGCCGGGCGAGTACCGCGTGGTGTTCAAGACCGGCGATTACTACAAGAAGGCGAACCGCGAGACGTTCTTCCCCGAGGTGCCGGTGATTTTCCAGGTCAAGCAGGCCGACCAGCATTACCACATTCCGCTGCTGCTCAGCCCTTACGGCTTCTCCACCTATCGCGGTTCATAGGCCCGCGGCCAGCCGCAGCCCATTGAGGTCGCGTATCTCGATGGCGCCGTAACTCAAGCCGATAATGCCCTGTTGCTCCAGCGCTTTGAGCAGACTGTTGATGGTCTGGCGCGACAGGCCCAGCATCGCCGCCAGATCCTCCTGGGGCAGTTGCAGCACGCGGCGCGCCTGATCCACTTCGCCGTAGCCTTGGGCAATCATCAACAACCGATGGGCCAGCCGCTCTGAGGCGGGCATCAGGCTTATCTGTTCGATATTGATCAACGACAGCCGCAGTTTATGGCTCATCAACAGCGCCATCTCCCGCCAGAACAGCGGATGCCGTTCGAGAATGCCGAGCATCGCCGACTGCGGCACCTGCAGCAGCCTGCAAGCACCCGTGGCCAAGGCATCGTGGGTGCGCGGCAGGTTGTCGAACAGGCAGATCTCGCCGAACCAGTAGGGCGTTTCCACCAGGCTCAACACCGCTTCCTTGCCTTGGGCACTGACCGCACTGATGCGCACCGTGCCTTCCAGCACCGCATACACGCCGCACGGCGGGTCACCGCGCTTGAACAGGTACTGCCCCGCCGTCAGCACACGCAACCGCGCCGCCCCCAGCAGGCTACGCTGCAAGTCAGGCGGCAAATGGCTGAACCAATGACCGCGAGCCAATTGCGCGTGCCATGTCCCTGTGTCCATGCGAACTCCGAAGATTGTCGCCCAATTGACAGTTAGGCACCGACTGACAGGGCATGATCAAACATCCTACAGGAGGAACAACAATGAAAAGCCTCGTCGACCATCTCAGTCAATACGCCGCGTATCACCGCGACCCACGCAACATCGCCAGCCACTTCATCGGTATTCCGTTGATTGTGGTGGCGGTGGCCGTGCTGCTGTCGCGCCCCGAATGGTCGGTGGGCGGGCTGTGGCTATCACCTGCGGTACTGCTGGCGTTGTTTTCGGCGTGGTTTTATCTGCGCCTGGAACTGGCCTTGGGCGTGTTGATGACGGTGCTGATGGGCTTGTCGGTGTGGGCCGGGCATGTGCTGGCGGCGCAAAGCACGGCGGTGTGGCTGAGCAGCGGCGTGGGCATGTTTGTGGTGGGCTGGGTGATTCAGTTCGTCGGGCATTACTACGAAGGCAGGAAGCCTGCGTTTGTGGATGATGTGTCGGGGCTGATCGTGGGGCCGTTGTTTGTGGTGGCGGAGTTGGCGTTTTTGCTGGGGTTGCGGCAGGACCTCAAGCGCCAGATTGAAGAGCGCTCTGGGCCGGTGGCGCGCCGCGGTCTTGATCGTTCCCATGCTCTGCGTGGGAATGCAGGCCAGGACGCTCCGCGTCCAAAAGCGTGACGCAGAGCTTCACCAGAGGCATTCCCACGCAGAGCGTGGGAACGATCATTAGGCTTTTTGCCAGACCTTGGGTTTGAAGAACAGCGTCTCGCCCCGCGCCAACCCGGTGAGGCTGTCATGGTCTTTCACCACTTCGGCCTCGATCAACTCGCTTTGGCCTTCGACCTTCAAGGTCACGCGAGTAGTCGCGCCCAACGGCCGAATATCCCGCACTTGCGCCGCATGGTGATCTTCCAGTTCATGGCGTGACAACGACACTTCGTGGGGGCGGAACAGCAGGTGCTTGTCTTCGCCCAAATGCAGGCGGTTGGAGTCCCCCAGGAAGTGATAGACAAAGTCGCTGGCCGGGTTTTCGTAGACGTCGCCCGGTGAACCGATCTGTTCGATCACGCCCTTGTTCATCACCACGATACGGTCGGCGACTTCCATGGCCTCTTCCTGGTCGTGGGTCACGAAGACCGAGGTCAGGTTGATGTCCTCGTGCAGGCGCGCCAGCCAGCGGCGCAGTTCTTTACGCACCTTGGCATCAAGGGCGCCGAAGGGTTCGTCGAGCAGCAACACCTTGGGCTCCACCGCCAGGGCGCGGGCCAGGGCGATACGCTGGCGCTGGCCACCGGAGAGTTGTTCCGGGTAACGGTCCGACAACCAATCAAGCTGCACCATGTTCAGCAGTTCATGAACCTTGCTCGCGATCTGGCTTTCGGTGGGGCGTTGGTTTTTCGGCTTCATGCGCAGGCCGAAAGCGACGTTGTCGAACACGGTCATGTGGCGGAACAGCGCGTAGTGCTGGAACACAAAGCCCACGTTGCGATCACGCACATCGTGGCCGGAGACGTCTTCGCCATGGAACACAATGCTGCCGGCATCCGGAGTTTCCAGGCCGGCAATGATGCGCAGCAACGTGGTCTTGCCACAGCCGGACGGGCCCAGCAACGCCACCAGCTCGCCACTCTGGATATCCAGGTTGATGCTGTCCAGGGCCTTGAAGGCGTTGAAGTTCTTGCTGACATTACGGACTTCGATCGACATGACTTATTCCTCACCCGCGCTGTTGCGCAGGCGGTTGATTCGGTTCTCGCTCCACTGCTTGAGCAGCAGGATGAAGAGCGCCAGGATCAGCAACAGGCTGGCCACCGCAAACGCGGCAACGTGGTTGTATTCGTTGTAGAGAATCTCGACATGCAGCGGCAGCGTGTTGGTGACGCCGCGAATGTGGCCGGACACCACCGACACTGCGCCGAACTCACCCATGGCTCGCGCCGTACACAGCACCACGCCGTAGATCAGGCCCCACTTGATGTTCGGCACGGTGACATGCCAGAACATCTGCCAGCCATTGGCGCCCAGCAGGCGTGCGGCTTCTTCTTCCTGGGTGCCCTGCTCCTGCATCAGCGGGATCAGCTCACGGGCCACGAACGGCACGGTGACGAAGATGGTCGCCAGCACGATGCCCGGCAGGGCGAACACGATCTGGATGTCGTGGTCTTGCAGCCACGGCCCGAAGAAGCCCTGGGCGCCGAACATCAACACGTACACCAGGCCTGCGATCACCGGCGAAACCGAGAACGGCAGGTCGATCAGCGTGACCAGGATGCTCTTGCCACGGAACGAGTACTTGCTCACGCACCAGGCGGCGCTGACGCCGAACACCAGGTTGAGCGGCACCGAAATCAGCACGGCGATCACCGTGAGTTTCAGCGCCGACAGCGCGTCGGGTTCAAGGATTGCGGTGAAGAACGTGCCGAGGCCGTTCTTCAAGCCCTGGGACACCACCACCAGCAATGGCAGCAGCAGAAACAGCACGAATACCAGCCAGCCAAGGCCGATCAGGATACGTCGCGAGGTCGCGCTGCCACGGCGGGCGGCGTTGGCCGAGGACGCGGCGGAAATAGACGATTGGGACATGTTCCGCGCCTCCCTATGGACGTTCGATGCGCCGCTGCAACAGGTTGATCAGCAGCAGCAAGACAAAGGACACCACCAGCATCAGCACACCAATGGAGGTGGCGCCGCGGTAGTCGTATTGGTCGAGCTTGACCATGATCAGCAAGGGCAGGATTTCGGTTTTCATCGGCATATTGCCGGCGATGAAGATCACCGACCCGTACTCACCCACGCCTCGGGCAAACGCCAGGGCGAAGCCGGTCAGCCAGGCGGGCAGCAGTGCGGGCACGAGAATGTAGCGGAATACCTGCAACGGCTTGGCGCCGAGGCAGGCAGCGGCCTCTTCGATTTCCCGGGGGATATCGGCCAGTACCGGCTGCACCGTGCGCACCACGAAGGGCAACGTGACGAAGGTCAGCGCCAGGGTGATACCCAGGGGGGTGTAGGCGATTTTGAAACCCAGGTCGGTGGCAAACTGGCCAACCAGGCCGTTGGGTGCGTACAGCGCGGTCAGCGCAATACCGGCGACGGCAGTGGGCAAGGCGAACGGCAGGTCGATCATCGCATCAATGACCTTGCGCCCGGGGAAGGTGTAGCGCACCAGCACCCAGGCCAACAAAGTGCCAATCACACCGTTGATGAGTGCGGCGTACAGCGCGGTGCTGAAGCTCAGCTTCAAGGCCGCCAGTACCCGAGGTGCGGAAATGATGTTCCAGAACTGATCCCAGGTGAGTTGAGCGGCGTGTACAAACATCGCCGCCAGCGGGATGAGTACGATCAGGCTGAGGTACACCACGGTGTAGCCCAGCGTCAGCCCGAAGCCGGGTATGACGGGGGAGATACGACGCGACATAAGAGTCCTTGGTTAGCGGAACGGATATGCGTGCGGCCCACTGTGGCGAGGGAGCTTGCTCCCGCAGGGCTGCGAAGCGGCCCCAGAACCAGGCAACCACGATGTACCGTGAGTACCGGTTTTGGGAGCGCTTCGCACTCCAGCGGGAGCAAGCTCCCTCGCCACAACAAGCCCCGCGCAATAGTCGGTGTTGATTATTGCGCCGTGTAGATCTGGTCGAACACACCACCATCATTGAAGAATTTCGGTTGGGCAGTTTTCCAGCCGCCGAAGTCTTTGTCGATAGTCACCAGGTCCAGTTTCGGGAACTGCTGGGCGTATTTGGCGGCGACTTTTTCATCCCGTGGACGGTAGAAGTTCTTCGCCGCAATCTCCTGGCCCGCCGGGCTGTACAGGTGGTTGAGGTACGCTGTGGCGATCTCGGTGTTGCCCTTTTTCTCGGCGTTCTTGTCCACAACGGCCACAGGCGGTTCCGCCAGGATCGACAGGGAAGGTACGACGATGTCGAACTTGTCGGCGCCGCCGTCTTCCTTCAAGGCCAGGAACGCCTCGTTTTCCCATGCCAGCAGCACGTCACCCTGGCCGTTGTTGACGAAGGTAATGGTAGAACCGCGCGCGCCGGTGTCCAGTATCGGCACGTGCTTGAACAGCTCTTTGACGTATTCCTGGGCCTTGGCTTCGCTGCCGCCGGCCTTGAGGCCGTAGGCCCAGGCGGCGAGGAAGTTCCAGCGTGCACCGCCGGAGGTTTTCGGGTTGGGCGTGATCACCGACACGTCTTTCTTGATCAGGTCGCCCCAGTCCTTGATGCCTTTGGGGTTGCCCTTGCGCACCAGGAACACGATGGTGGAGGTGTATGGGGTGCTGGCGTCCGGCAGGCGGGTCTGCCAGTTCTCCGGCAGGGTCTTGCCCAGCTTGGCGACTTCATCAATGTCACCGGCCAGGGCCAGGGTCACTACGTCGGCGCGCAGGCCGTCAATCACTGCGCGTGCTTGCTTGCCCGAGCCACCGTGGGACTGCTGGATCTTGACGTTGTCGCCGGGGTGGGACTGTTTCCAGAAGCTGGTGAACTCAGCGTTGTAATCCTGGTACAGCTCACGGGTGGGGTCGTACGAGACGTTGAGCAACTCGTAGTCCTTGGCAATGGCGGAACCGGCAAACACGGCACTGGCCAATGCGGCCAAGGCATAACGGCGAATCGACGACATAGAAGCTCCTGAAATTCTTGAGTGTTGGCTTTTCTTGTAATTGCGGGTCTATCGCCGTTCTTGCTCAGCTCGGTTTGTTACCGGGGTTCTGCAGACGGAATTTTTCCTTGCGTTCGATCTGTACCACTTGGGCGTTGTGCACGGTGATTTCCACCGCGCCAAACCGCAGATCGCGCAAGGCGCTCTGGATTTCACGCAAAATGGCTGCTTCGTCCTGGCCGTCAACGCTACGTAGAGATGCGCTCATGGTCTCGCTCCTGAAAATGAGTAGTGCCTGGCAGTGGCGGCACTGCTTGCGGCGTGAGGGCGATAGTAGATAAGCGCGGATATTCTTAAAAATACTATTTAAGAATGTTTATATAACCAGAAAGAATTTTCTGATAGGGCATGGGGTTGCGAGGGTTTCCACAGAAAAAACTCCCACGCACAGGCGCCGCAGCCCCCTGTGGGAGCTGGCTTGCCTGCGAAAGCGGTGGTGCAGTAACACATGCAGTGACTGACACACCGCCTTCGCGGGCAAGCCCGGCTCCCACATTGACCGCGTCAGTCCTGGCGGATCAGAGGTGCCCGCGTCCAGTCGATTTCATCAGCCGGCATCGGCCGTCCAAACCAGTACCCCTGGCCCATGTCGCATTCCTGATCCAGTAGGAACCGCGCCTGTTCCACCTGCTCAATTCCTTCGGCGTGCACCTGCATGCCCATGCTTTTGGCCAGAGCGATCACCACGCGCACAATCGCGGCGTCGTCTTCGTCCCACGGCAAGCCCGCCACAAAGCCCTGGTCGATCTTGAGCTTCTGCACCGGCAGGCGTTTGAGGCGCAACAACGAAGAATAGCCGGTGCCAAAGTCGTCGATCGCCAGACGCAGGCCCAGTTCACGCAGGCGGTGCAGTTGCTCCAGTGCGACTTCCGGGTCGTCCATCACTGCGCTCTCGGTGACCTCCAGCTCCAGGAAGGCCGGATCCAGCCCAGTGGCGTGCAGCACTTGGGCCACTTGCTCATACAGCTCGCGCCGGGCAAACAGGCGGCTGGAGACATTGATTGCGATAAAGCTCAGCGGCGCGCCGTCGGCCAGCCACTGGCACATCTGGCGGCAGGCCTGGTCCATCACCCACGCATCGATGTCGGCAATCAGCCCGGTGCGTTCGGCGATGGGGATGAACTCGCCCGGGGGTACCAGGCCGCGCTCCGGGTGCTGCCAGCGCACCAGTGCTTCAACGCCGACCAAACGGCTGTCATGCAGGTCGTGCACCGGCTGGTAATAGACGCGCAGCTCATGTTGATCGAGGGCGCGACGCAGCTCGCCAGCGATTTCCACCCGATGCTGGGCGTGGGCGGTCAGCTCTTCGGTATACAACGCGTAGCCTTCGCGCCCGGCACTCTTGGCCTTGAACAACGCGGAATCGGCGTTACGCAGCAGTTGCTCGGCGCTCAGGGCGTCACTGGGGAACAGGCTGATACCGATACTGGCGCTGATAAACAGCTGGTTGCCGTCAAAAATGAACGGATCCTTCATGGCGTTGAGCATGCGCTGCGCCAAGGCCGCCGCTTGCACCACCTGCGGGCAGCTTTCTGCCAGCACGGCAAATTCGTCGCCCCCCAGGCGCGCCAGGGTAACCCCCGGCCCAAACAGGCCGCTGAGGCGTTCGGCCACCAACTTGAGCAATTGATCGCCGACGTTATGGCCCAGGCTGTCGTTGATGATCTTGAAGTGGTCCAGGTCCATCAACAGCAGGGCGCAGCCACGTTTATGCACCTGCGCGGAGGCCAGGGCCTGCTCGGCGCGATCGGTGAACAGCAGGCGGTTGGGCAGGTCGGTGAGCGGGTCGTGATGGGCCAGGTGCGCCAATTCATGCTCGGAGTTCTTCATGGCGCTGATGTCCGAAAACACCGCCACGTAGTGGCTGACCTGGCCCTGGTCATCGTGAATCACCCGGATGGTTTGCCACTGGGGGTAAACCTCGCCGCTTTTACGGCGGTTCCAGATTTCCCCGCTCCATTCGCCGGTGCTTTCCAGGGCCTGGAACATTTGCTGGTAGAAATGCGCCGAGTGGCGCCCGGACTTGAACAGGCTTGGCCGTTGGCCCATCACGTCGTCGCGCTGGTAGCCGGTGATCTCCATAAACGCGCGGTTGACGTGCACGATCAGCCCCTGGGTATCGGTGACCAGCACCCCTTCGCGGGTGCAATCGAACACCGCAGCGGCCTGGCGCAGGCGCTCGCGGTTCTCTTTCAGGGGTTGTTGCAACGCATGGGCACGGGCAAAACGCCGGCCTATCCAGTAAATGAGCAAGGCGCTGAGGCTGACCCACACATAACCGCGCGCCTGCAGCCAGCGCCCCAGCGCCCAAGGTTCATCGATAAAGTTGATTAATAGGTAATTGCTGAGCTGGAGCCAAACGATAGAAACCAGCAGGTACACCAACCCCGCACGTAGGGCACCTCGGTATGAAAACAGCATATGCTTAGTAATCCTTACTAAATAACCAGAATCGCCCTACAAAGGATCAGGATTATAGAGTAGGAAACACTTTGTAAGTCTTATCTGAAACGGTGACTGGTTTTATCTGCAAAGGAAGTGATAATGCGGGTGCTGTTTTTTTCTTTATCTGAGGGCCATACAGCCTATGTGGTACAACGGTTTTCTTGATCTGTCCGCCTGGCAACTGGTGGCAGTCACGCTGTTGATGACCCACGTGACCATTATTGGGGTCACTGTCTATCTGCACCGTTATTCGGCCCATCGCTCGCTCGAGCTCAATGCCGGCCTTAAACACTTCTTCCGCTTCTGGCTGTGGCTGACCACGGCGCAGAACACTCGCGAGTGGACCGCCATCCACCGCAAGCACCACGCCAAATGCGAAACCGTCGATGACCCGCACAGCCCGGTGATCAAGGGCTTGTCCACCGTGCTGCGCAAAGGTGCCGAGCTGTACCGCGCCGAGGCGGAAAACCCCGAGACCCTGCGCATCTACGGCAAGAATTGCCCGGACGACTGGATCGAACGCAATCTCTACACGCGCTACCCGCTGTTGGGCGTGGCGCTCATGGGCGTGATCGACCTGCTGCTGTTCGGCACCATCGGTATCACCATCTGGGCGATCCAGATGATGTGGATCCCGTTCTGGGCCGCCGGCGTGATCAATGGCCTGGGGCATGCCGTGGGCTATCGCAACTTCGAATGCCGTGACGCCGCCACCAACCTGGTGCCGTGGGGCATCATCGTCGGCGGCGAAGAGCTGCACAACAACCACCACACTTACCCCAACTCCGCCAAGCTGTCGGTGAAGAAGTGGGAGTTCGACCTGGGTTGGGCCTGGATAAAAGTGTTCAGCTTCCTGCGCCTGGCCAAGGTGCAGCGCGTGGCCCCCATCGCCCACCGCGTCGAAGGCAAGGGCAGCCTGGACATGGACACCGCCATGGCGATCCTCAACAACCGTTTCCAGATCATGGCCCAATACCGCAAGTTGGTGATTGGCCCGTTGGTCAAGCAGGAGCTGGAGAAGGTCGATCATTCGGTGCGCCACCAGTTCCACCGCGCCAAGCGCCTGCTGTCGCGGGAAACCAGCTTGCTGGAAGACCGCCACCACTTGCGCATCCAGAGCATGCTGGAACACAGCCATGCCCTCACGGTGATCTACGAGAAGCGCCTGGCGCTGCAGCAGATCTGGCTCAAGACCAGTTCCAACGGCCACGACATGCTGGCGGCGATCAAGGAATGGGTGCATGAAGCCGAGGCCAGTGGCATCCAATCCCTGCGCGATTTTGCCCACCAGTTGAAGACTTACTCGTTGCGTCCTACAGCAGCGTGAGGGCGCCGTGGGAGGGTTCGCCCTCCCACGCACTGGCTTTTTGGCGTCATTTTCCGGGCACCGTCAATCCACGCCGTTCACGGAACTTCACCGCAATTCCCCTCTCTCAAAGAACACTTCGCCATCATGGTGACCCCTTGTAGTGACCGCTTTTGCACCTGCGGCGCGCCCAGAGAGAGTTGTACCGATGGTTCACGAAAAGCCCAGCCTGCCCGATGTGCCCACCGCAGAGCCGCCGCGCCCGGCCGCGGCGGCGACCCTGTTGGCGCTTATGCATGCTCAAGGTGAAGTCGAGCGGCTGAGTGAGCGTGAGCAACTGCTCAGTTCCCTGCTGGTCAGCGTGAACGCCGTGCTGTGGGCCATCGATTGGGAAACACGCCGTGTGCTGTATGTGAGCCCGGCGTACGATCGCCTGTTTGGCCGCTCCGCCGGCCTGCTGCTGGCCGACCACCGGGAATGGCGAAACAGTGTTCACCCCGAAGACCTCGACTACGCCGAGCACAGCCTGGCCCGCGTGCTGGAACAGGGCGCCGTGGAAGACCGCGAGTACCGCATCATCACCGCTGACGGGCAGATCCGCTGGTTGAGCGACAAGTGCTACATCAACCAGCAGGTGGTGCCCGGTGAAGCGCTGATCGTGGTGGGCATCGCCGAAGACATCACCGAAAAGAAGCAACTTGAGCTGGAACTGCATCGCCTCGCCACCACCGACGTACTGACCCAAAGCAGCAACCGCCGACACTTCTTCGAACTCGCCAACCAGGCTTTCGACAATGCCTGCGCGCAGGGCACGCCGCTGGCGTTCCTGTTGCTGGACATCGATGATTTCAAAGACATCAACGACACCTACGGCCACCTGGAAGGCGACCAGGTGCTGCGGCGCATCGCCGAGAGCGGTCGCGGGGTATTGCGCCGTGGCGACCTGTTCGGGCGCGTTGGCGGCGAAGAATTTGCTGCTGTGCTGCCGGGTTGCCCACCGGAGATGGCCCTGCAGGTTGCCGAGCGGTTGGGCAAGGAAATCCAGGCATTGGTGTTCAGCTACGAAGGGCATGAATTCAATGTGACCGTCAGCCAAGGCCTGGCCGGCCTGCGCGAAGATGACTCCACCCTCGACAGCCTGTTTGCGCGAGCGGATGCGGCGATGTACGAGGCCAAGCGCCAGGGCAAGAACCGCGTTATCGCCGGTTAACACCGACCCACTGTGGGAGCTGGCTTGCCTGCGATGGCGTCTTGACTGACCCACCGCTATCGCAGGCAAGCCAGCTCCCACAATTGTTCGGTGTGTGTTTCAGGTTTTGCGCACTCGGGTCAGTTCCGGCAAGCCGACCTTGAGCAGCCGCGCAGTCTTGCTGCCCGCCAGTTCTTCCAGCCCTTCATGCTCGGTAAGCCGCGCCATTTGCACCGCCAGGTTCACCACCAGGGCTTCGCGCGAATACACCCCGCCTTCAAGTGAATAGATCCCTGCGATCAACTGTCGCAACTCCAGCGGCAAGCGCCAACGCGTGCGCAACGCCGAACCGTAGGCGGCGCCAAAGGCGTCGAGGGATTCGCCTATGGCTTCATCATCCAGGGCGCCGCCGCCCTGGCGCCAGTCTTCCAGGCAGCGCAACAAAGCCAGGTCGCCCAAGCGATGCAGGATGCAGGCGCTGTAGCAGCGCTGGTGGTCGAGCTCCAGCATGCGCGCCAGGCGCCGGGCGTAGTCGGCGCTGTCCTGGGACAGTTGCCAGTGCCGCTCGGCGTAGGCCACCAGCCCAGGGTCGCCCAACACCACGTTGTGCTTGAGCGCCAGGCCCAGGATGAGGTTCATGCTCTGGCCGGGCACCAACTTATGCAGGGCCTCTGACAGGGTCTGCACTGGCGTGCCGTGGTAGCCGGCGCTGTTGGCGGCGGCGATCAGTACGGCGGTGATTTGCGGGTCGCTGTGCACCTGGTCTTCCAACTGCTTGAGGTCCAGGCCTTCGGGCCCCAGGCTGCGTTGCACGGCGGTTTTCACATCCACACGCAACGGCGCCCCATCGCAGACCTCCCGGCGCCGCTCGAGGAAGGCGGGCAAGGTCATGCCCGGCGCCAGGGGTGGGATTTCGCAGTACACGCTTTCGCCTTCGTTGAGCAGCAGGTCTTGCAAGCGCTGGGTCAGGCTTTCCATGTTCAGCGGGCGGGTCAGGTAGGCGGTGGGCGCCAGGGGCAAGGCTTCGCGCACGCTGGCGCTGTCGTTGCGACTGCTCAGCAAGATAAACGGCAGCGAACGGCGCTTCTGGCGCACGCTGCGCAGCAGGCTCAGGCCATCCACGCCCGGCAACTCCCAATCCGCCAGGATCAGGTCATAGGTTTTTTCGCCCAACAGCGTGGCGGCGTGCTGCCCATCGGCGCACACATCCAAACGTGCGTCACAGCGCACATTCAACAACACTTGCTTGAGCAGGTCCCGCGACCAAGGGTCTGCTTCGGCGATTAACACTCGGGGTACAGCGGGTAAATCAACAGCAGTCATCCAGCACGCTCCATCGGCAATGCTTGCACCTTAGACAATGCAGGCGCGTGCGTACAATGAAGCAGGCACAAAAAAACCGCCGAAGCGGTTTTTTTGTACGGGCTGTAACCTGTGGCGAGGGAGCTTGCTCCCGCTGGACTGCGCAGCAGTCCCAAATCAAAGAGCGGGGCCGCTTCGCGCCCCAGCGGGAGCAAGCTCCCTCGCCACAGTGACTAAGGTTGGTCAGAGTTCGGAGAAGCACTCTTCGATGATCGCCAGGCCTTTGTCCAACAGCTCGTCCGGCGAGGTCAGGGGCACCAGTACGCGCAACACGTTGCCGTAGGTACCGCAGGACAGCAGGATCAGGCCCTTGTCACGTGCCTTGGCCACCACGGAGGCAACGGCGGCAGCGTTTGGCTTGTGGGTGTCGCCGTCTTCGAACAGCTCGACCGCGATCATCGCGCCCAGGGCACGCACTTCGCCGATCACCGGGTACTTGGCCTGGATGGCCTTGAGGCCAGTCACCAGGCGCTCGCCCACGGCCTTGCAGCGGTCCAGCAGGTGCTCTTCTTCGAACACTTCCATCACCGCCAGGGCTGCTGCGCAGGCAATCGGGCTACCGGCATAGGTGCCGCCCAGGCCGCCTGGGGCGATGGCGTCCATGTACTCGGCCTTGCCGCACACACCGGCCAGCGGGAAACCGCCCGCGATGGATTTGGCGAAGGTGGTCAGGTCGGCGGCAACGCCCATCTGTTCCATGGCGAAGAAGGTACCGGTACGCCCGGCACCGGTTTGCACTTCGTCGGCGATCAGCAGGATGCCGTGCTTGTCGCACAGTTCCCGCAGGCGCTTCATGAAGGCTTTTGGCGCGACGTAGAAACCGCCCTCGCCCTGCACCGGCTCGATGATGATTGCAGCGATATCACGCGGCTCGGCGTCGTTCTTGAAGATGCGCTCGATGCTGGCGATGGAGTCGTCGACGCTCACACCGTGCAGTTCGTTGGGGTACAGCGCACGGAACACGCCGCCCGGCATCAGGCCCATGCCGGCCGAGTAAGGCACGACCTTACCGGTAAGGCCCAGGGTCATCATGGTGCGGCCGTGGTAAGCGCCGGTGAAGGCGATCACACCGGCACGGCCGGTGGCGGCGCGGGCGATTTTCACGGCGTTCTCCACCGCTTCGGAACCGGTGGTGACCAGCAGGGTTTTCTTGGCGAAATCACCTGGCACCTTGGCGGCGACTTTTTCGCACACTTCTACGTAGGGCTCGTAGGCCAATACCTGGAAGCAGGTGTGGGTCAGCTTGTTGAGTTGCTCGGTCACGGCCGCGATGATTTTCGGGTGCACGTGGCCGGTGTTCAGCACGGCGATACCGCCGGCGAAGTCGATGAACTCGCGACCTTCAACGTCGGTCACGGTGGCGTTCTTCGCAGAGTCGGCGAAGATCGGGTGAATCTGGCCAACACCGCGCGGTACAGCGGCTTCGCGACGTTTCATCAGGGATGCGTTGGTCTTGCTCATAAAGTCCTCATTCGCCGCTCATCGGGCGGCGTGGCTCAAGGAATACGTGGCGGGGAGGCAACTACGGCAGCATGCGATGATCGACTGCCACAGCTTTCCCGGCCACTGCGAATAACGGTGTGAAACACGCAAAGGGGCAGCGCTCTCGTGCCCTCTGCGTTTGCTGCAATCCCGTGCCTTAGATGCCCAGGCAGAGGTATTTGATTTCCAGGTAGTCCTCGATCCCGTACTTGGAGCCTTCACGGCCCAGGCCCGAGGCCTTGATGCCGCCGAACGGCGCCACTTCGTTGGAGATCAACCCGGTGTTGACGCCGACCATACCGTATTCCAGGGCCTCGGCCACACGGAACACACGGCCCAGGTCGCGGGCGTAGAAGTAGGAAGCCAGGCCGAACTCGGTGTCGTTGGACATGGCGATCACTTCGGCTTCGTCTTTGAAGCGGAACAGTGGCGCCAGCGGGCCGAAGGTTTCTTCCTTGGCCACGGCGGCGTTTTTCGGCACGTCGACCAGGATGGTCGGTTCGAAAAAGTTGCCTTCCATCACCTTGCCACCGGCCAACAACTTGGCGCCTTTGCTCAGGGCATCAGCGATATGTTCCTGCACCTTGGCGACGGCTTTTTCGTCGATCAGCGGGCCGGTGGTGGTGCCGTCTTCCAGACCGTTACCGATCTTCAGTTTGGTCACCGCCACCTTGAGCTTTTCAGCGAAGGCGTCGTACACCGAATCCTGGATGTACAGGCGGTTGGCGCAGACGCAGGTCTGGCCGTTGTTGCGGTACTTGGAGATGATCGCGCCTTCGACGGCCTTATCCAGGTCGGCGTCGTCGAACACGATGAACGGTGCGTTACCGCCCAGCTCCAGGGAGACTTTCTTGATGTCCTTGGCGCATTCGGCCATCAGTTGGCGACCAATTTCGGTCGAGCCGGTGAAGGACAATTTACGCACGATCGGGTTGCTGGTCAGCTCGCCGCCGATGTCGCCAGCGCTGCCGGTGACCACACTGAGCACGCCTTTGGGGATACCGGCGCGGTGCGCCAGCTCAACCAGGGCCAGGGCCGAGAACGGGGTTTGCGAGGCCGGCTTGATCACCATGGTGCAACCGGCGGCCAGGGCCGGGCCGGCTTTGCGGGTGATCATCGCCGCAGGGAAGTTCCACGGGGTGATGGCTGCGGTCACGCCGATGGGCTGCTTGATCACGATCAGGCGCTTGTCGGGCTGGTGGCCGGGGATCACGTCGCCATAGATGCGCTTGGCTTCTTCGGCGAACCACTCGATAAACGAGGCGGCGTAGACGATTTCGCCCTTGGCTTCGGCCAGCGGCTTGCCTTGTTCGAGGGTCATCAGGCGGCCGAGGTCGTCCTGGTTTTCGATCAGCAGTTCGAACCAGCGGCGCAGCTTGTTGGCGCGCTCCTTGGCGGTGAGTGCACGCCAGGCTGGCAGGGCCTTGTCGGCGGCTTCGATGGCGCGGCGGGTTTCCGCGGCGCCCATCTTCGGCACGGTGCCGAGAATCTCGCCCGTGGCCGGGTTGTTGACCTTGATGGTTTGACCATTGTCCGCATCGACCCAAGCGCCATCGATAAAGGCTTGCTGGCGGAACAACTGGGTGTCTTTAAGCTGCATGTCGGCTTTCCTTAACAGCACCGCGCGCACGCGGAGCGAATTAGAGTTGTTGAAAGGCGCCTTGTGGGCTGCCGTCAGGGAAATCAGCCCCAGCGCGCAGAAGAAATGAAAGAGCGCACGGGAGACAGAGCGTTTGAAATCTCAAACGAATCCTAGGATCAATGGGGGTACAGGGCAATAGGATGTTCGAAAAAAAGAACGAATATGGCGCATCCGATTCATCTTTCGGATCAAACGCACACACGACAACAGCCCCGGAGCCTTGTGGGCGCCGGGGCTGTTGGGGGCCTTGCAGCTTAAGGTTGGAACGACTTGAGCACGGCCAGCAGGCTGGTCAAGTTGTCGGCCACGCCGCCCTGGGCGACTTTCTCGGTGGCGGCGGCGCCAGCGGTGGTGTCGACGCTGTAGATCTGCATCACGCCCTGGTTGGTGGCCGCCTGAGCCAGGGTGTTTTGTTGCTGTTGGGCCGAGACCGAGTTCTGGAACAGGATTGCCGTGGCCTGGCCCATGGATTGGTAAATGGTGCTAATGGCCATCGCGGGTGATTCGGCAACCACCTTGACGTTGGTCTGAGTGACGGCATCGGTGATTTGCGGGCTGACTGTACTCATGGTTGAAACTCCTGGGTTGAGAAAGAACAACATCCGTTATTGCTCAGTGCTTAAGGCTGAAACGACTTGAGCACGGTCAACAGGCTGGTGAGGTTATCCGACACGCCGCCCTGGGCGACTTTCTCGGTGGCCGCCGCACCTGCGGTGGTATCGACGCTGTAGATCTGCATCACGCCCTGGTTGGTGGCCGCCTGGGCCAGGGTGTTTTGCTGCTGCTGGGCCGACACCGCGTTCTGGAACAGAATCGCCGTGGCCTGCGCCATGGATTGATAAATAGTGCTCATCGCCATCGCAGGCGATTCGGCCACCACTTTGACGTTGGTCTGGGTGACCGCGTCGGTAATTTGCTCGTTGACTAATGGCATGATCAATTTCCTTATTTAGTACACGGTGCATTCCGTGTTCATCAATGAACGTTGCGAAACAGGCGCTGTGAAACCTGGTTTAGGGTTTCGCTGCGGGGCCCAGCGCCGCTTCAATCTGGGCGATCAACCCCTGGATCAGTGCCTGCACTTCCTTGCGTTGCGCATCCTGGTCCGAGGCCGCGCCGTTCAGCATTTGGCGTAGCGCCGCTTCACGCTGCTGGGCAGCCGTCTTGAGCGCTTGTTCGTTGGCCTTCGATTGCTCAAGCACCTGGGTGGCACGCTTGAGGGTTTCGTCGACGATGGCCTGGGGCGTGCCGGCGAATACCTGCGGGTTGCGCAGCATCGCTTCGAGCCGCTGGCGGTCGTCGGTGGACAGGACCGAAGGTTGCATATCGAGCTCCTTAGGGGCTGCCTTGGCGGCGACACGCCCGCTAAAGCCGCACCTCAACGTTGTCCTGCCAGAAACCGGCAAAGTAAAAATGCGGCGACGAATCACAGAAGGTCGCCAACTCCGCAGGCGTTATGGCGCTGGGCTGGTTGGGAAAAATGGCCGGCGGAGGCGGCAGCAGATTGGCCTCGTTGTAGAGGTTGCCGACCTCATAGCAGTTGGCCGCGAACTGCGAACAAAAGGACCCGCTGCCGATGTCGATGGACTCGTTGATCCGCGTCACCAGGCTGGTATCGGAAGTCCAGCGCCGAAAGGCTGAAATCATCGCGTTCCACACGCTGTAGCGGCCCCGGATATCACCGCCGATCTTGTCGAAATAGAACTGCTTGGCAGCTACCGTCGCCGCCTCGCCCAGTTCGGTATCCACGCAGGAAAACACCATCGCCGAGCGTGGCGGTTTTTCCAGGCTCAGGTCGGTCAGGGCCAGGCCACTGCCGACACTTTCGATCACCAGGGTGTCGCTCACCGCAATCGCCGGGTGAACCACATTCAGGTAGGTCGTGTCCTGCGAGAACACCTTGGCCTTGACCAGTTGACCGGCTTTGATAAACGCCCGCGTAGCGCTGTCGTCATCTTGTTTGACAGAAAAAATAATATCTCCAGGCTGCATGATGTCGCTCCTCACTCAAGAAAAGTTGCTTTCAAGTTGCTGTTGCACCGCTCCAGCAGAACGCCGAAGCGCTGTGCTCGGTTCAGGCCGCTGGCGCGGCCCGGTTGGCCAGGGTGTCGGCGTACTTGGCGATGCTCTGGTCGATCTTGTCGATGGCCACGCTGGCGGCTTCGGCCTCCATTGCACCGGCAGCGGCAGCCACAGCGGCAGCGGCGCCCACCAGCAGGTCGGTGGCCAGGGCGCCCAAGGCGTCTTCGGCAGCGGCCGGCAGGTTGTCCTTGACGATGTTCTCGGTCATTTGCTGAAGCAGCACGGCCTGGGCCGCCAGGGCGATCTTGCTGACCCCGTCGAAGTACCCCGCCGCCGCTTGCGCCACCAGCCCGGCTGCCTGGCTGATCATCATGTCGGCCGGCACCGCGATCTGCGCCGGGGCGTAGGCAAAGTTCTGCGAATTGGTGAACTGCACCGCCTGCACGATCTGGCTGTTGAGCGCTGCCGTACTGTCGGACGACGGCGCGCTCACCTGGTTGAGCAGGTGCTCGTTCATGCGCGCCATGATCGAGCGCGTGGCCGGTGCAGGGGGCGCTGTCGCCGGAGGGTCGGCGGCGGGCGTTGCTTGGGAGGCGGCGGGTTTCTTTC
The DNA here is from genome assembly GCF_059419065.1 of Pseudomonas sp. GW821-FHT07B01. Classification (NCBI taxonomy): domain Bacteria; kingdom Pseudomonadati; phylum Pseudomonadota; class Gammaproteobacteria; order Pseudomonadales; family Pseudomonadaceae; genus Pseudomonas; species Pseudomonas sp. GW821-FHT07B01. The sequence continues at coordinate 78,805 of NZ_JBWKRA010000029.1, forward strand.
TGCTGAACCACGACATAATCGATCTCCCGAGGCCTCAGCCCTTCTCGCCAATCTGCATGATCAGCGCCACGGCCTTGGAGATCACCGCGTTGGAAATCTGATTCATCGCCTGCTGGCTGTTGACCGCGTTCTGCAACGACAGGCCCGCCGCGCTGCTGGCCACCTGGTACAGCGACGCGATGGCCTGGGCCGGCGCCTCGGCCACCACCTTGACGTTGGTTTGAGTGACCGCGTCGGTGATCTGGCTGTTGACCTCTGTCATACATCTCTCCTTGATGGCATTCACCCAGGTTTGGGTGTGGATAGGGGCGGCGTGCTGCGCTCATACCACTAGAACGCCCCACGCCAACGTCTGTGAATCGCCTTCAGCGCAAGGCACTGCGCAGCAGTTGCACGCGCTTGCGCACCAGCGGCAGCTTCACATGCAACTCGGCGGCAATTTGCGGGTAAGGCAGGTCATCGACAAAACGCATCTCGAACAAGCGCTGCTGCAACAGCGGTAACCGTGCGACGTGCGCCTCGATCTGCTCCAGGCGCTCATAACATTCCACCCGCTCCAGCACCGAGGCGCAGGGCGCGGCGAGCGCGGCCAGGTGATCGTGTTCAAGGTCCACCGAATCATCGAACAACCGCCCCTCGCGCTTGCTGCGCCGCACGCTGTCGAGAAACACATGATCGAGCACTAAAAACAGAAACCCCTGAGGGTCGCGAATGCGCTCGGGCGAGCGCCGAAAGAACAACAGGGCCTTGATCGCCGTCGCCGCCAACCACTCCTGGCCCTGATCCAGATTGCCCTTGGCCCGCCGCAACGCCCGGCGCCTGAGCTCGCCGTGCACAGCACGCCAACTCGCTTCGAACAAACGGTCATCGGCGGCCCATTGATCCTTGAACTGAACAGTCATCCCCATCGCCAGCACTCCTGTGCATCCTTGATGAAGGGCCAGTCTGCGAGGGCTCGACGGGGGTACGCTGTTACCTGGGGAACACTGCGGCAACTAATTCAAGGCAAACGCCTTGCGCCGCAACTGCTCGACATCGTTGATCACCATGCGCTCCAGACCGCCGCTGATCACCCCACTGCGCCGCCACACTTGCAGCTGCACATTCAGCTTGGGCCGACTGGTGTTCAGCATCGACGCCAACACCCCCTGGCTTGCGGGCAACGACACACTGGGCAAGGCCAACGCCAAGTCGATCTCGCCCAGGTTGGCCAACAGAAACCGCGCCAAGCGCGACTCCAGCCGATGCAGGCACACCAACTCCAGCAACTCGATGGCGTGCAGCAAACGCAGCATCATCAACATCAACAAACGCCGCAGAAACGCCGGCTCCTCAAACAGCACACCAAAATGCCGGCTGCCCAACTGCAACAACCGCGTGGGCCCGCTGGCAAAGGTAGAAGACTCGCGCCCATGATCCTTGATCAACGCCGTCTCCCCCACCACCTGCCCGGCCCCGGTACTGCCGATAATCTGCTCGCGCCCATCCGGCCCATGCACCACCGAATAAATCCGACCCTCCACCACCAGCGCAATGAATTCGAGGGTGTCATCCTTGAAATACAACAGCTCACGATCATCCAGCGTGCGCTCCACCATATGGGTGGCGACATAGCG